>NZ_JBHTCP010000005.1:0-37322 GCF_042665465.1 Fictibacillus iocasae
GGGGTACATACCGAGCAGGCTGCCTTTCAAGAGAGCGAGTACTTCAAAGTAAAGGCAAAAGAACGGTATAAAATTGAAGCGAAAAATAGCGAACTCAAGCACAGAAACGGGTATGATGTTGCCTCATCCTCGGGTCTCGTTGGCATGGAACTGCAAGGAGCGCTCACCCTATTCGCGGTGAATTTAAAACGGATTCTTAAGCTGACAAAGTAAAAAAAAACATAAGAGCAAGGACAAAATACGAGCTTCGCATGAAAAATCACATGCGAAGCTCGTATTTTTTGTCATTTAAAGAAAAAACGGTGAAAATTAACCGGTTTTTCAGTGCCCTCTGCCCTTCGTTGTATTTTTTTAGCAGCACGAAATGAAATTAAGGTGTTATGGCACGTCGAGGAAGTTTCCATTTGTATTTGAGCGAGAGCAGCCTCATCAAAACGATGGCAATAAAAAGTCCATACAATTCAAGCGGTTTTTGAACCGCACCGAGTCCGACTGCCAGACCCCCGGCCATTGCCCATACAGCATAGATCTCCTCACGCAGCACAACAGGCTTCCTTCCCGCCAGAACATCACGTATGATCCCTCCACCGATTCCTGTCATCATGGCTGCAACGATAACCGCACTCAAGGGGTGATTCATGTTGGAGGCGAAAAGCGCACCTTGTATTGCAAACGCCGCAAGTCCGATCGCATCAAAAAAATAAAGCCACTTCATCGAATGACGGATGATGCCAGATGGCAGCAAAAATACGATCATCATGGCTACAAGAGCTGTTTTGAGCAGCAGGCCTTGCTGCCAGATGGAATCGACCGGCACACCAATCAACAAGTTCCTTACAATACCACCACCGAATGCAGTAACCAAGCCGAGAACGACCACACCCAAAATATCATAATCTTCTTCCATTGCCACCAAAGCTCCAGATACAGCAAATGCGATGGTGCCGATAATGTTAAACACTTCCCATGTCAAAACGTTCGATCCTCTCTAATGAAAAAATGAAGCAAGGCAGAAATATCCTCAAGTATTGTAATATGGCTGCTCTAGACCCGCAAGCCTTTCACGTGCCTTTAGCCGCATTTTTCAGCATATCTAAGACTTCTTTTGTTACATGGCAGGTCCCTAGATCTCCGTGAAATACTTCGCCGTTTCGAAATCCATGAAAATCACTGCCAGCTGTAGGAATCAAGCGCAAGTTATGAGCCAGTGAAAAATAATGCTTGGTCTGCTCAATCGTATGATCAGGATGCCAGCATTCTAGACCGTCCATCCCCTCACCAGCCAGTGCCGGAATTAGATCACCACAGTCCCCATATATTCCCGGATGAGCGAGCACGGCTGCCCCACCCGCATTCTTTATCATCTTTAACGCTTCAAAAGGAGATATCCTATCTACCATCTGGAACGCTTTACTTCCTTTACCCAAATAAATGTTAAACGCCTCTGGAATACTTTTTGCATATCCTTTTTCAATTAGCAGTTCTGCAATATGCCCTCTTCCTACATTTCCGCCTATTTTTCTTTTTGCCTCAAGTTCATCGTGTTCGATTGCGATGCCAAGCTGCTGCAGCTTGTTGATGATTAGCCGGTTCCTTTCGTCCCTCACATTTCTCAGAGCATCCAGCTGATGGATCAGCTGCTGATCTGCCGTATTAATAAAATAGCCGAGCACATGAACGTCCTGACTGCCATATTTCGTACTGATCTCGATGCCTGGAACAAGCTCGAAACACTTCTGTTTAGCTGCTTCCTCCAGCGCTTCAGGTATTCCGCTGACTGTATCATGATCAGTGAGCGCAATACCTGCCAGACCTTTAGATGCGGCTCGTTTAACAGATTCTATAGGCGTGCATGTTCCGTCACTGGCTGTAGAATGGGTGTGCAAATCATATTTCATATTGTATACTCCTTTACCTAACATTGCGGTACGTGAAAATTTAATTGCTCTTTCCAATTTGATTGCTGCTGTATGAGATCCAGTCACTCCAGCTGCCTGGGTAAAGCTTGACCTGCTTCATGCCAATTTCCTCGAGTGCCAGGATGTTCACACAAGCAGTGATGCCTGAACCGCAATAGACGATCTTTTCACCATTGTTTTCAAGTGAAGAGAATCGCTCGTTTAATCCATCATTTGTCTTCCACTTGCCGTCCTCGAAGTTTTCCATAAACGGCAGGTTAATACTGCCCGGAATATGGCCAGCTTGATGATCAATCGGTTCATGCAGGCCAGCATAGCGCTGTTCCTCTCTTGAATCGATTATCACGGCATCTTTCAGTCTTTTTTCAGAAACTGCGCGGACTTCCAGCATATTCACGATCATGTCGGGCTTGATAGACGCCTTAAAGACGCTCGTTTGCTTTTCAGGCATTTTTGTTGAGACAGGCAGCCCTTTTTCTTTATAGTGTGTATAGCCATCTTTTAAGATCACCACGCGGTCATGTCCTAAATATCGCAGCAGCCACCACAGCCTAGATGCAAAAATGTATTGGCTGTCATCATATGCTACGACAATTTTTTCAGATGAAATGCCGCATGAGCCAAAAAATTGTGATAGTATGTTTACGTCCGGCAAAGGGTGCCTGCCGCCGTGCTTACTTACAGTTCCTGAAAAATCTGTTTCTAGATCGGCGTAATGTGCACCCGTAATGTGGTCATTTACATACCATTTCTGTCCTGCTGCCTTGTCACTCAGTGAAAACCGGCAGTCGATGACGATGATGTCCGGGCTCAAGATATGTTGAGCGAGCCATTCAGACGAGACGAAATTAGTCACTGTTTTGCCTCCTGTCCGTTTCATTTTCGTTATGATTCTTCTGCAGAGGGGAAGAATAGACAATAGTTATTACAAGAAGTGAGGAGAACATATGAAAGAACAAACCATTAATGCTTCCATTGTCCTTTTCGGGGCAACGGGCGACCTTGCACACCGTAAGCTTTTTCCCGCTATGTTCCAATTGTATCAAAAAGGCCAGCTTAAGGAGAACTTTGCGGTAGTCGGTGTTTCCAGAAAAGAGTTTTCACACGAGGAATTTCAGACTATTGTAGCCGATGCTGTCCTCACGCACTCTCATGTCAGCGATAAGGAAGCATTAACTCAATTCGCTTCCCATTTTTATTATTTAAAGATGGATGTGACAGATGCAATCAGCTACCATGAGCTTGGAAACCTGCTCGATCAGCTTGACCGCGATTACCGTACTGATGGAAACCGAATGTACTATATGGCCATGGCGCCTCAGTTTTTCGGCACGATTCCAGGCTTCTTAAAGTCAGAAGGAATCACTGACACTAGTGGATGGCACCGTATCGTGATCGAAAAGCCGTTCGGAAAGAACTTGGAAACGGCAACAGAGCTGAATGAAAAGATCCAGAAAAGCTTTGATGAGGATGATATCTACCGAATCGACCATTATTTAGGTAAAGAGATGGTCCAGAATATTCAAGTGATCCGTTTTGGAAACGCCATTTTTGAATCGATATGGAACAACAAATACATAGACTCTGTCCAGATCACATCGAGTGAAACACTTGGTGTTGAAGACAGAGCAGCCTATTACGAAAAATCGGGTGCTCTTCTCGATATGGTGCAGAACCATATGCTTCAGATGGTTATGCTGGTTGCGATGGAGCCGCCTGGAAAACTTGATACGAAGCATATACGCGACGAAAAAGTAAAGGTCCTCAGGTCCCTTCGCTTTTATAATGAACTGGAAATCGGTGAAAATGTCATACGCGGCCAATACCGTGAAGGGACGATTAACGGTGAACCTGTTCAAGGATACTTGGAGGAAGAAAACGTTGATCCTCAATCAAAGACTGAAACGTTTGTCGCAGCAAAGCTATACATCGATAATTTTCGATGGGACGGGGTGCCGTTCTACATTAAAACCGGCAAACGCCTGAATACGAAATCGACTGAAATCGTGATTCAATTCAAGCAAGGACCCATGTCATTGTATAGAGCAAACAACGTGAACCACCCGCCAAACCTACTCCGCATCCATATTCAGCCGGATGAGGGGCTGTCGCTCTCACTAAACGCTAAGCCTCATGGAGATAATATGAACTTGCTGCCAATAGACATGTCGTTTTGCAACAACTGCCATAATGAAGTCAATAGCCCTGAAGCGTATGAAAAGCTGATCGGCGATTGCCTGTTCGGAAATTCGACGTACTTCACACGCTGGGATGAAGTCGCACTCTCTTGGGAATTTATCGATTCAATATCACGGGCATGGAGCAGCGGAGAGCTTCCGCCGCCTGCCTCCTACCCTTCTGGCAGCATGGGGCCGATAGAAGCCGATGATCTGCTTTTAAAAGACGGGTTCACATGGTGGGATCCAGCCAATTTAAGGAGGAGCTAAAACGATGAAAATTTATGATGTTTCTGCCACCATCTATAACGGGATGGCGGTCTATAAAAACAAAGAAGAAAAACAGCCTGTATACAATACGGTACAATCCGGCCATGTTACAGAAACTAGAATAGACATGGACTGCCATACAGGCACTCACGTGGATGCACCGCTGCATATGATTCCCGGCGGCCATACGATTGAGACGCTACCCCTTGAGAACCTGGTGCGCGACTGTAAGCTGATCGATCTCACACATGTTGAGGGAGCGATCACCGCTAACGATCTTTCCGACAAAGACATACAGGAAAATGATTTTGTCTTGTTTAAAACTCGCAACTCGATGAGTGAAGAATTTGACTTTGACTTTGTGTTCGTCGGAAAATGCGCGGCTGAACACCTAGCGGCGCTGAACGTTGCCGGAGTGGGTGTTGACGGGCTTGGCATCGAGCGCAGCCAAGAAAACCATCCGACCCATAAAACTTTGTTTGAAAAAGGAATCATCATTATTGAAGGGCTCCGGTTAAAAGATGTTTCAGAAGGCTGTTACTTTATGATGGCTGCACCATTGAAACTGACAGGTACAGACGCTTCGCCTGCAAGGATCATCCTACTTGATGCAGACATAAAATAGAAAAAAAGCAGGACCGCATAGCGAGGCTACTTAAAAAGCCCTCTGAAAGTGGATCGGGGATCTCCGCTTCAGGGTACTCGCTTTTCGCGGGGCTCACCTGTCCCACTCGTCCCGCTGGACAAGGAAGGCTGCGGCAGCAAGACATCGAACGCAAGAAAATGTGAAGTTCATTTTCGAGGAGTCTCGCACCCTTCTGCTCCAATCCACCCATCTAAAGAAAGCCTTATCGATTCGTTCCAACGACTCGGTGAGGCTTTTTTGATAATGAAAGCATCAATTCATTATGGAGATGTCCTATGCTTTTCAATCAGAAGTCAATGGACTTTAGTAACTATCTGCCTCTATGATCTTGTCGATCCCCACGAGAAAACGCTTTGTCAAAGGTCGAAAAATAGAGCTTTGCATTAAAAAATACATGCGAAGCTCTTATATCTTGCCAATAGAAGAAAAACCGGTAAAATTCTACCGGTTTTTCACTACCCTACGCATAGCGGCCTGCTTTTTCTTATTATTCAAGTACGGGTTGTAAGGAGGCATCTTTTTCTTTTTCTTTTTTGTCTTTGCTGCCTTTCTCTTCCTTTTCAGGCTTGATAAAAATGAAGGCAACGGCAGCTGCAAAAAGCGAAACACCTCCAGAGGTGTAAAACACGACCTCATGTGAAGACTTCATCAGTACAGCATACAGAGGGGGACCTGCCGCGACCCCGACAAACCGCATAGAACTGTATAAAGAAGTAATGGTCCCTCTTTCTTCTTTTTCAATACCTTCTGTGATCAGAGCGTCAAGGCTAGGAAGAGAAACACCGATGCCCGCACCGCACACGAACAGTCCAGCCAGCAGAAAATAAATATTTTCTGTAAACGTTATGATAATCGTGGTCCCGCCTAAAACAAATAAGCCAATCGTGCAGCACCATTTCATCACTTTTTTGTTTTGTCCGATTTTCTTTCCTCCTATATAGGAGCTGATCGATAAGGCGAGCAGCGGTACAGCAAGCACTAGCCCCTTCATCACACCTTTAATGCCATATTTCTCTTCAAGTACGTTTGATAAATAAAACAGCAGCCCAAACAGCACAAACATGATGATGCCGCCGATCAGGAAAATGGCGAGCAGCCACTTTCCGTCATTCTTAAAAATGGTTTTGACACTGTTTAAGAACTCTTTGAACTTCTTCGGCTCTTCTTGTTTCTTAGGAGATTTCACCAAAAACATGACGAGTATAATGGATATTGCACAAAAGACAGGAATGAGCCAAAACGGAAGAAACCAAAAGAAAGAGGCCAAAAATGCGCCAAGGATCGGGCTGAGGACTTTTCCGAACGTGTTGGATGTCTCGATCAAGCCAAGCCCTGAAGAAACTTCATCCTCATCTTTAAACATATCACCAACGAGGGGAAGCACAACAGGAGCAGCTCCTGAGGAACCGATCCCTTGCAGCAGTCTGCCTGCCAGTATCATCCAATATGGATCATTCATTTTCCAAGAGGCCCAACCTGTGACGATTCCTCCTGCTCCAGCGATAATTAGGCTCGGTATAATGACCTTCTTACGCCCGATCCGGTCAGACAAATAGCCTGCGATCGGAATCAAAAGAATCGCGACCACTGAATACACCGTTATGATCATTGAGACCTGAAACGCCGATATTTCCAGCTCTCTTTCAATATCAGGCAGCACGGGAATAAGCATAGAATTTCCCAGTGTCATGACGAGGGGAATTGAGGCTAGCGCCAACAGACTCCATTTTTTATTACTTTTCATATTTTTCCTCCGATGTACGGTTGTCCTTTTGTTAGTATTCATTATTTCGTCTGTCGCATACAAGAAAATCAATCCATTGACGTGAATTTAAAAACAGCCTAAACTTATATCACTACATAAGGTGCATAAGCGGATACTCGCTTATGCCCGTCAGACAAGGGAGGATGCGGTGTGGAATCACTTATCCAGCCACGCGTACACAACATTCAATTATCAGGAATACGGCAATTCGTCAATGAGATGGCGGCCTTTCCGAAAGCTGTTTCACTCACACTCGGCCAGCCCGATTTTGATACACCAGCACATATTAAAGAAGCTGCAAAAAAAGCCATCGATCAAAATGTGACAACCTATTCTCCGAATCCAGGATACCCGCATGTCAGAGAAGCAGCTGCTGAATATGTGAATAAAAAGTATAACCTGCATTACTCTCAGGATGAAGTCATTATTACGGTCGGCGCAAGTGAAGCCATCGATGTCTCACTGCGGACCATTCTTGAAAGTGGAGACGAAGTTATCATTCCTGCACCGGTGTATCCTGGTTATGAGCCTGTTATCACACTTTGCGGCGCTAAGGCCGTATATGCCGACACGACAACGACTGGCTTTAAACTTACTGTCCATCACCTTGAAGAGCTTTGGTCTGAAAAAACAAAATGTGTCATTCTTCCTTATCCTTCTAACCCAACTGGAGCGGTCCTCCTTAAAAAAGAGCTGGAACAGCTGGTTCAATTTTTGGAGAACAAAAAGGTGTTTGTGCTCGCTGATGAAATCTACAGCGAACTGACGTACGATGCTGTACATTGTTCGATCGCCTCCTTTAAAGGAATGAAGGAAAAAACGATCCTGATCAACGGTTTATCAAAATCCCATAGTATGACGGGGTGGCGGATTGGGTTTCTATATGCGCAATCGAACATTTTGAAGCACATTTTAAAGGTGCATCAATATAACGTGACATGTGCGAATACGATTGCTCAAGAGGCCGCTTTTGAAGCGCTTACTGAGGGAGCGATGGATGCTTTTCCAATGAAAAAAGAATATGATAAGAGAAGAAATTACGTTCTTTCACGTCTTCAAAACATGGGGATTGAAGCACAAGTTCCTGGTGGAGCTTTTTATATTTTTGCGAATATCAAGCCTTTCGGGATGTCTTCTCTTGCTTTCTGCCGAGGCTTGCTGCAAGAGCAGGAAGTTGCTGTAATTCCGGGTTCAGCTTTTGGAGAAGAAGGTGAAGGATATATTCGTTTATCATTTGCCGCACACATGGACCTTCTCAACATCGCAATGGACCGCTTGCAGCAATTTATAGACAAGATAACGGTTAGCTAATGACATTTATAGAAAAATTGGCTGATCCTTGTTCTTTAATTTATTGAATGAATCGAAACCCTTTACTGCATTAAAGTACAAAAAAGGTATAACCCGCTCTTTCATGTGAGGGGTTGTACCTTTTTTTAAATACTTTTGTTTACATAATAAAATTATAGTCGATTAAATATTCATGGTCGCTGCTTCTTTTTGGCGTATTCATCAATCATCTCTTTTGTCACGATAATCCTTGAGGGTGTGATCCCATTCGCAGCAGCGATTTCGTTTATTTTTTCTGCTGCAGAGTTTATGTCTTCCACTGAGAAAGGTTCACCGTGAATCGCATGGTTTACGGCTTTTTCAATGTACTGCTCTCTTAATTCATCATAATATAAAAATGCTTTCACGATCGTATGCTGTTTTTCTGAGTGGCTGCTGATCTGCTTATGTACTTCCATGCTCATTCCCCTTTCATACCTCCATATCGTAGCATAAAGAATGTAGTGTTTAAACTATCAGTATATTCAAAATTATTATTCATTTTACAATTTGCGGAAAAAAGAATAAACTTGATTATGCCGGGAATCCGGGATTTTTTTACATATATAGGAGGTCAATATGAAGAAAGTATTTGGTTTTACTGCAGCAGCACTTTTAGCGTTCAGCGTAGGCTGTTCTAGCGAGGAAGCTAAGCCTAAAAAGGAAGAAAACAAGTTAGAAGTAAAAGAAGATGCTAAAAAAGCGGATCCGAACGCAGAAAAGATTGCGATCTTAAACTTTGAAGCGGAACTTGTTAAAAAGCTTCGTGAATACCATGCGCCATTTAACGCGTATGCTGCTGCTTTAGAGGCGGCAGAAAAGCCGGCACAGGCTGATCTTGACAAGATGAAGGCAGAAGCAAAAGCTTCTGGAGAAAAAGCAGCATCAGAGATTCCAGGAATGGCGATTCCTTCTGAGCTTTCTGCTGACCTTCAAGCTGCATACAAAGCAGGATTCGAAGATTTGAAAAAGTCTTATGAAGCTCGTGTTGCAGGACTTGACGATGCAAAAAAGACAGAAGAAGCTGATACATTATTTACTGCTTTTGAAGAAAAAGTGAACGCAGAGCATAAAAAACTTGAGCTACTTCCAGCTAGCTTCGCTGCTGAAGTTCAATAATCAAAAAATGAAAAAAAAGCAAGGGCAACGCATGAAAATACATGCGTTGCCCTTGCTTTTTTTATTTTTTGAAAACTCTGTTCCTTTTAGCCTGATAAAAAGAGCTGTTGTTTTCAATTCCATTTCAGTAAAGCCGCCTCGTACTCTGCAGCTTGCTCCGGGTTATCTAAAGCATTCAGCAATGTCGCAACAGCACGACTGATTTGTGTGTGAAAATGCTCGACAGACTCTTTATTTTTCTGCTCACATTCGGCTGAATAATGATTTTTCAGCTGTGTGATTGTGTCTTCCGTCCATTTTGCGAGATGGACTGACTGGCAATTCAATAACTCCTCTTTCATGCCGTCTCTGCCATCGCCCTCAAAAAATTGCCGCGGGTTTTTATAATGTTTGTTCCATTTTTTTATTTCTTTTTCAGATGGAACTTCAAGCTTATGTGAGAGGACAGGTGTTAGAAAAATAAATTGAGAAACATCCAGCTTATCCAGCTTGACAGAATGGTTTTCCGTCTGGCGAAAAGCTTGCTCGGCATCGGCTACATAGACTGAAATCCATTTTTCAATCCGAAGACTCGTTGCTTTCATCTCTTGATTCAAGTCATATTCAATCTTGTTCCAAAGTTCAACTGCCGCTTCAGTAAGAGCATCCGAACTGTTTTTCCCGCTGTTCATCATCCCTGGATGATAGCACTCTTTGAAAAAGTCATGAGTGCGAACGTTCACTCTTTGTTTAACATAGTGAAAAAGCTCTGTAATTTCGAGAAACAGCTTTTCTTTTGGGATGCTTAAACGTCTGATTGCCTTTTGTTTCATCTCTTCTGCGTCGGCTAGAAGCTTTTGAGTCCGTTCCGCTTGATCGCCTTGGGATTTTTGGAGGTCATGGACGACGGAATGAAGTTTTTCTTTTAAAAACATGTTTTTCGATTCACATTGTGCAGCCATGACAGACGCTAGTTCAGTTTCTAAAAAATATTCCATGTCTTGGCGCAATACAGGGAATCCAGAACCTGTTTTATTCTTGTTTCCGCCTAACTCAGCATGGCTAGATACAGGGTACAGCCGAGGATGGCGTACTCCAAAAGATAAAAGATTATCCTTAATATGTGACATGACGACTTCAACTTCTTCTTCATCTTGTGCAAGATCGCAAGCGTTGAGAACAAAGAACATTTTATCAGCTAGGAAAACGTCCTTCACCCTTCCAAGCTGTATTAAAAATTCTTTATCCGCTGCCGAAAAGGCGTGATTATAATACGTAACATAAAGGATGATGTCGGAGTTCTTTATATACTGAAACGCGACATCGGTATGCCTCGAATTTATGGAATCTGCACCAGGCGTATCGACAAGGACGATTCCTCTTTCTGTCAGTTCGCAGCTGTAATAGACCGTTATTTTGTTGACATAGCACGCATAAGGCTCAAATGCCCCGTATTTCTCGATTTCATCCATATTTACTATGAATGATTGCCCGATCTTTTCTTTCATCACGCTGTATCCTTCGAGAAAAGGATGCATAAATCGATGATTTTCTATGCCGTTCTCCTTTGCCCATTGAACCGAGTCCTCCAAGGTTTCATTCATCATATCTAATACTTGTCCGTTCAGTTCATCAACCAGCTCCTCCTCACTCTTGCAAGCGATTTCAGCTGTTCCATGTGGGTGAGAAGGATCTGGCTTTTTAATTTCATAAATGGCAGCAGTCATTGGATTGGGGCTTGTAGGAAGCAGCTTTTCACCGATAAGAGCATTCGCGAAAGAAGACTTTCCAGATGAGAAAGCACCAAATAAGGCAAACGTGTAACTTCTGTTTTTTATCCGTTTAATAAGGCCTTCTGCATCTTTGGCGTCCTCTTCAAAAGCTGGCAAAGCTGATAGCACCTTTATGTTTTCAGCCAATCTATTCATTTCGCCGTTTAAGGACGTGCTAACTTTAAGCGTTTTTCTGTCTTCCTTTTTAGCTTTTTTAGCCATGATGGGTGCTTGAAGAAGGAGCTCTGACACTTCCATTTCAGTTCCTGAAGCTTGAGCCAGCAGTCCTTGAGCTGTAGTGTCAACAAGAATGTTTCTGCTCGCTATATTAAGCAGGCGCTCTGTTTCTTCCTCCCACATTTTCTGGGTATTTTCGCTTTCTTGCAATGTTTTTAAAATGTCTTCCTGAACCTCGAGCTGGCGTCGGCACGTGTCTATGATTCTTGATAAAGCCAAATCGATCGCTTTGTCCATAATTGAGAGGACTGAATGTAGATCCTGCCTGATCATCGACCGTACTTCTCCTGAAACATAGTCACAAAAATGCAGCAGTGCTTTCCCGTCTGCATCCATCCCTGGTTTAACTCCTGAGACGAGCAGCTTATGCGGCACAGATGAAACGTCAATTGAACCATCGCTTTCATATGCTTTATTAAACTCGTCCATCACTCTTTTAAGGTGCCAGACGATCTGGGTTTCCACATTACGGTTTAAAGATGCCGCGAAGGCATTCAACCGGTTTTCACGCTCTTTCTCGGTCTTATCACGGCTCATGAAAAAGCCTACCTTGAACTTAGGCTGCAGGCTTTCAAGAACGCTTCCTGCCAGTTCCCTTGTTTCATATGGCATGAGAATGGCATCGTTTAATATGCTCTGAAATTTCGCTCGCCATTTTTTCTTTTCTTCTTCTGGAGCTTTCCTCGCACGATCAAGGCTGTCTTTCCGTTCTTCGCGTTCTTGAAAGGCATTTTCAATCTCATCTAACGAACAACCATGGGGCTTATGTTCTTCTGCATAATCATTCGCAAGCCAGTGCAGGCGCCGGTCCCATTCATTTTCGAGAATGCGTTCTTTCTCTATTGAAGATTTTTCAATGTACGCCCTTAGTGCATTTAGTCCGTTCCCTGGCCAAGATGGACTGCGTACACTCGTGTAAAAAATATCTTCAGGAGTAATCCTGTATTTACTGAAATAGTCTTCTGCTTTTTTCTTGAACTCTTTAAGCGAAAGTTCGCTTTCCTCATGCTTATCCATCTGATTGATGATCAGCTTCACTGGGACGCCTTTTCTGGTTAATTTTTCAATAAAATGAAAGTTCGTTTCAGACAGCACATGATTGTAATCCATCACGTAAAAGATGATATCTGCAGCATCACTTACTGCGTCAGCTGCTTTATAATGCAAATCATCGGTGGAATCAATTCCAGGTGTGTCATATAGGGCTATTCCTTCTAGGCCAAAGTCCGGTGTAAAGATCTCAATCTCTTTGACGAGTTCTCCGTTTTTACATAATCTTTTAATGTCTTTAATATCAAATGGCGGCACAAACTCGGCGTATTGACCATTATATAAAGTGACAATAGCGCGAGAAGTCCCTTTTCTTAGTACGACTACGTTGGCACTCGTAGGCACGGGGCTGACAGGCAGCGTGCCGTCTGCTGATAACGCGTTAAGCAGGCTTGATTTGCCTGCGGAAAAATGTCCGCAGAAAACTACGGATAAATCACCGTATTCAGCCTTGCGGTAATAGTTCTGAACCTTCTCAAGACGATCCTTATCGCCTGCCTTTTGAAAAAAATGATAAAAAGCCTCAAGCGACGCAATGAGCTTATTTTGTGTTAACTGCTTTTTTTGTGTCACATTCCTCATCCTAATCTATCCGTTCTAACTACACTTTACCATATTTATGTATGCGATTACATACCGTACTGTTCGATTCCCCATATCCTGCATGTAATAATAGAGCAAAAAAACATGGCCTGGCATCCGCCAAGCCAAAAACCATGAAGACAAATGTCACAGTAACCTTACCCTGTTTACAAGAAATAAGCCATAAAGATTTCATCCTGCAAAGAACCGTTAATATTCGCTTGGCCCTTCTGAATGCCTTCTACAACAAAGCCAGCCTTTTCGTATACTTTAATCGCGACTTCATTGCCTGCAAATACCGTCAGCCATATTTTATATAGACCATGTTCTGATCCCCATCGAATCGTATACTTCATAATTTCAGAGCTGATCCCCAAGCCTTGTCCTTCTGAGGAAAGCCATGTTCGAAAATTACCGGTGTGTTTCTTCATCTCTAGTTCACCTTTAATCAGATGACAGATTCCGATCGCACGGCCGTCGAGTTCAATGACGCTGTACATGTTGTTATTTTTCTTAATTTCCAATATAAACGCCTTTTCTTCTTCCAAGCTGCGCGGCGTTTCTTTGTTTAAATATTCTCCAGCATCTACAATCTCCTTAACAGAAGTGATGATATCCAGTGCATCGCTTGCTTGTGCGGGCCGTAACCTCACTTGTTTCCCGTTTTTTGCCGTAAACGCATAATTAAAACTCAAAATAGACAGCTCCTAACACAACATGCAGTTCATATCGGTTGACATGAGCTGCTGTTTTACTATTATTATCGCTAATACATCATGAGTATATGCTCTTTACTTTCTTCCCGTATTCATCAAGCAGGACGAGTTCACACTTTATTGACCGGTCATTGCTCCTGATGATGGCGTAAGAGAAATATTTTTCCCTGCGTTTGTCCGTCGGGGACCCTGGGTTTATTAATACGGTTTCACTCATGCGTTCCATCAGCGGAATATGCGAGTGCCCGAAAACAATGATCTGCGGAAGATTCGGCAAGAACGTATGAATGGCCCTTTCCTTCGTTGTTCTTCCATGACCTTCATGGCCATGGACAATTCCTACCGTCATTCCTCCAAGGTGCACACAAATACGTGCATCTAACCGCTTTTTCACATCCTCCTCATCCACATTTCCATACACGGCGCTTACAGGAGCATATGACATCAGTTCATCTAAAAGCTCTGCTTTTGTAAAGTCTCCTGCGTGTATAATATGATCGGCTTTCTTCAACTCTTCCGTCAAATGCTGGGGCAGACCATTCTTCTTTTTAGGAAAATGTGTATCAGAAAGGGCGACAATTTTCATGTGCTTCACTCCTTCATCAATCCGCCATCTTCTTTATAAACATTATCTCTTACTTATAGTAGGAGAATGCGAGGGAATGAAGAAAAGAGGACCGTTAATTCGGTCCTCTTTTCGTTAAATTATCTATTTTTAGAATCTTCACGTGTGCGCTTTGGTGCGCGGTACGAATAATCGTTGTCTCGTCCGCCTTCTCGGCTGCCGCTCGGACGGCTAGAGCTCGAACGACCGCGGTATGAACCGCCACCGCTGCGTTTCGGGTCTCTTCCACCGTCACGTCCTCCGCCTTGACGAGGCTTTCTGCGGTCAGAGAAACGTCCCTGTCCGCCGCGGTTTTGGAACTTCTTAGATGATAGAGGCGGCTCTTCCGTCAAGTTGACAGGAGTCGTATCCGGCTCGCGAGTAAGAAGTCTGAGTGCTGCTGAAACAAGTGCAACAGAGTCATGCTCTTCTAGAAGCTCAACAGCTGTCTGCTTGTAGTTCGCTGTTTCTTCGTTCCCAAGAACACTCATCAGTTTCTCAACAGCCATCTGCTGCTGGCCTTCCATCGCTTCGTTCACTGATGGTACCTGACGCTTTTCGATTTTACGCTTCGTAATGCGTTCGATCGTGTAAAGGTGATCGATCTCGCGCGGTGTGATGAACGTGATCGCATAACCTGTTTTCCCTGCACGTCCTGTACGGCCGATACGGTGAACGTAGCTTTCAGGATCTTGCGGGATATCAAAGTTGTACACGTGGGAAACACCAGAGATATCCAATCCACGAGCAGCAACATCTGTTGCGACAAGCACTTCGATCGTATTGTTCTTAAACGCGCGAAGCACTTTATCACGCTTCGCCTGCGGAAGGTCTCCGTGGATGCCTTCTGCAGAATAACCGCGTTTGTTCAGCGCTTCAGAAAGCTCGTCAACACGTCGCTTTGTACGTCCGAATACGATAGCAAGCTCTGGTGAGTGAATATCAAGAAGACGGCAAAGCACATCAAACTTCTGGCGCTCTTTCACTTCTACATATTCTTGCTCGATGCTTCTTACCGTCATCTCGCTCGCTTTTACTTTAATGATCAGAACATCTTTCATGAAACGCTCTGCAAGCTTTTGAATCTGTTTCGGCATTGTCGCAGAAAACAGCATCGTGTGGCGCTGTTCTGGAACGTTCTCAAGGATTTTTTCAATATCCTCTACAAAGCCCATGTTCAGCATCTCATCTGCTTCATCTAGAACGACGGTATGAACGGTTTCAAGCTTTAACGTTTTACGGTTGATGTGGTCGATCACTCGGCCTGGTGTTCCGACGATGATGTGCGGTCCGCCTTTCAATGCTTTGATCTGGCGTACGATTGACTGTCCGCCGTAGATCGGCAATGTGCGGATTCCTTTATATTGGCCGATCTTGTTGAGCTCTTCCGCTACCTGAACAGCCAGCTCGCGTGTCGGAGCAAGTACGATGCCCTGTACGTTGCGGTTCTTCGTATCCATCTTTTCAATCAATGGAATGCCGAATGCAGCTGTTTTCCCTGTACCTGTCTGCGCCTGACCGATTAAATCAGTGCCTTGAAGAGCTGTTGGGATCGTGTCACGCTGAATCGGAGTCGCTTCTTCAAACCCCATGTTATTGATAGACTTTAATAATTCCGGGCTTAAACCCAGTTCCTGAAATGTTGCCAAGATTTTAATCTCCTTTTCTCTTTGACGAAAAAGGACTTTACGAAAACACCGAGATAACTTACCTTCATTGATGCACGTTTTTGCTATAAACGTGTAAAAAGCATTTCCGAGAATCGTATAAGGAAATGCTTAACGATGCGTGTATTCTTTCTTATGTGCGCTGCACCGTACCTTGTCTGATAAAAGTTTCCGTAAAAAGACATCTTCCGTCCATATATTCCGAAGTTAAACTTAACATGCCGTGATAATAAAAGCAACTAAAAGAAAATGAGGCCATTTGCTTCCTCAAAGGGTAAAACACGTTCACTCCGCTAGTATAGCTATTCTATGCTCTCCTTAATCAGATCGTGCAATACTATCGAATAAATCAAAGCCGTTGCTGCATGATAATAAAAATAGCATGATGAAAAGCAGGTGGTTTCTTTGGAATTCCTATCGATCATCCCTTTTTTACTCGTGATCCCGATCGCGGTTAAAACGAAACAAGTGCTGCCCGGTTTGTTCGCCGGTCTTTTGGCAGGTTCTTATTTGATCTCTCCTTCTCTTGTCGGTGGACTGGAGAAAATGGTGTCTTATTTAGTGAAGGGGCTGATTGACCCAAAAAATATTACGATCCTGCTTTTCCTCTATGTCTTCTCCGGTCTAGTGGGGATGATCAAGATGACAGGAGGAATACGTGGCTTCGTAGAAGAAGCCTCGTCCCGCATCAAAACGAAAAAAGAAGCGCTATTCCTCACTTACTTGTCGACGCTCGGAACGTTCAGTGCGCCGAGTTTCCGCTTCGTGACGGTCGCCCCGATCATGAGGGCGCTTTTAAAAAAGGTGAAAATGTCCACTCAAGAGCTCGGGTTTGTCATTGAGACGACGGCAACACCAGTCATCGTCCTGATTCCAATCGCAACAGCGTTTGTCGGCTATATGACCTCCATCGTGGACATCGCCATCAAAAACGAGAATATACAGGCTGATCCTTTTGATTTATTTATTAAAAGCATCCCGTTTAATTTCTTTTCGTTCGTGATGATCGCTGTCGGTGTGTATTTAAGTTTTTTTCATCATTCTAGTTCCACTGAAGAAAGCGACCCTGATAAGATCGGCAAGAACGATGACGGCGATGACTGGCATGACTGCGATCCGGCTGTAGGGAGGGAGATTCCTGAAAAACCATGGAACCTGCTGCTTCCCTTGATCATAACCGTCACTCTGACATTGGTGCTGACATGGTGGGACGGCTATAAAAAGACAAATGCCGGGCTTTTGTCTGCGCTTATTTCCGCAGATGTGATGCAATCTATGCTGACAGCCCTTCTTTTTACTACATTGTTTTCGTTTGTCTATTTCATGCTGCAAAAAAACAAACTGAGCGACCTTTTGTCGGGATTTATTTCTGGCGGGAATGAGCTTATGAGCGTAATCATCCTGCTGGCGGTCGTATGGGGCCTTTCATCCGTTACAGAGGACCTTGGATTTTCATCCTTCATCACAAGCTACGCTCAGCATATCCCGAGTGCGGCGGTCGTGCCGATTTTGTTTTTATTTGGTGCGGCGGTATCCTACTTTATCGGTTCCGCCTGGGGTACATGGGGCATCTTGATGCCTCTTGGTGTTTCGATGTCCCAAGCTTCTGATATTTCGCTGCCCCTCGTGATCGGTGCCGTCTTCGCCAGCGGGACGTTTGGTGCGTTTGCATCCCCTCTAAGTGATGATACGAATACTATTGCAAGAATTCTGAACCTATCCGTTGTCGAGTATGCGAAGTACAAACTGAAGCCAGCACTTATCGCTGCCTTTATAACGGCAGCCCTTTATGGCGCTACCGTATTTTTCTTCTAATACTCTTACTTCCTGAAAAGAGGTCCGTTTAAGCGGGCCTTTTTTCTATTTTAAAAGCTTTTTCACCTGCATCAGCACTTCCTGATATCTTTCCCTTCCCCAGGAATTATAAGAAGGATGAGGAACCCCTTCTAAGACACTGTATGTCTGCTCTTTGTTTGCAAGAGAGACATAGCGGCCGGCAAATTTGCCGCATGGAACGATCGTGGTCTCGTTAGATGCGGCTGTTTTCAGTCGTTCTTTAAAGTCTTGCAGCAGAATATTGTGTAAAACCGCCCTTTCTTTATCCTTAAACGAGATTGACGCGCTCGTCCTGATTTTTTCTACGTGTTCTAAGAAAGATGAGTTGTTCTGTTTCCATTCTTCATCATTGATGGCTGAGCGCTGCATCGGAAACGGACATACGTTGACGATTCCCATTTTCTCCAACAGTGATGGATGTTCTTTTAAACGTAAGCCAAAAGGCACGTTCTCGTTCAGCAAAAATTTCGTCATGCTTCTTCCCGAACTGCCGGCAACCGGCACACCGTGCTTTAATTCTTCTTTGTGGGGAGACTCAAGCACGAAAAGAAGAGCCGGGGGGTCTTTATATAAGTCATGGACACTATATCGGTGTTTTGCTTCTAAAAATAAATCTTGCATCTGCAGCATGGTTGATTCCTGCTTTCTTTTTATTTGTTTGTAGTGAGACGGACTATTAAGGCACAATTGATCTTGACAAAGCAATCCCTTCGTAAAGCTTATGTAATTTACATTCGGCTTGCAAAGGATAACGGACGATTGGTAGAGAACCTTTAACATTATCAAGATACAGGAGGTATGTGACAATGAACACACCGCTCGCCGCCAGCGGCAGACAACGCAATAAGGCCGCATTGTATTTTACACTACCCGTTATGTCATGGGCTTTTTACGATTTTGCCAATACCATTTTTTCCTCCAATATTATCACGATTTTCTTTCCGTTTTATCTTTCTTCTGCAGTTGGAGGAAGCGAACAGATGGACGCGATCGCCAGTACGATCATCAGCTACGCAAACGCGGTAGTGTCGATCTTGCTCGTGCTCCTCTCTCCTTTATACGGTGTGTGGATCGACCAGACCGGAAGAAAGAAGAAGTTTGTTGTCATCTTTGCGATAGGCGCGATTCTAGCCACCTTCCTTATGAGTTTATTTTCACGGCAGCTCAATGACGAAACCTTTTTTTCCCTGCCGCTTTCTGTTCTTCTTGTAATACTGGCGTTTATGGCGGGCAAATTTTTTTACCAGTCCAGCCTTGTGTTTTACGATGCAATGCTTCCTGACGTTGGCTCAAAAGAAAACATGCCTCTTCTCTCTGGATTCGGCGTGGCTGTCGGCTATATGGGAACCATTCTGGGGCTTAGTGTCTACTTTCTGACCGGAAAAGACAATTTTCCCGATGCATTTCTGTTAAGCGGTGTACTATTTTTGCTCTTTTCGCTACCGATCATCTTTTTGTATAAGGAAAATCACACTCAGCAGTTAACAAAAAACAGCGGCATGTTTTCAGGCTACAAAGAAATTCTATCTACTTTCCGTGACATCACTTCATACCGTGATCTGTTTTTGTTCATGATCTCATATTTCTTTTTTAACGATGCGATCGCGACGGCGATCGCCATGATGGCGCCATATGCCTCAGATGTGATCGGCTTTTCGCAAGGAACGTTTATTCTCCTCTATTTAACGGCAACGCTGTTCAGCATCATAGGGTCTTTCGCCTTCGGATATTATACAAAACATGCAGGGTCCAAAAAAGCTCTCTATATGGTCGGCATTCTGCTCGTTGCCGCTCTTTTGCTAGCCGTCCTGACAACGGTCGCTTCTCTGTTCTGGATCTCCGGAGCGCTGTACGGCGTTTCGATGGGAGCGATGTGGGTCGTCACCCGGACGATGATCGTAGAAATGAGTCCGCCTGAAAAAAGAGGACAGTTCTTCGGATTGTTCGCTTTTTCCGGAAAAGTTTCTGCCGTCGCCGGCCCCCTAGTATACGGAACGATCACCCTTATCTTTTCTTCTTATGGAGATCTGGCAAGCAGGCTCGCGTTAGGATCGATGCTGCTCTTCGTGTTGATCGGGATGTTTTTATTAAGATACGTGAACTACGCGGAATATCGGCAAACTTAACTCGTAAGAAAAAGAGCAAGCTCATCGTCAATGAGCTTGCTCTTCCTTTATCGTGCCTATTTTTTCACCCATTACGACACTTGTGCCTTCCGTAATACTGCTCTCAAACTCAAAACGCGCTTCTTCAAATAATAAAATAACGGTCGAACCGAATTCGAACAAACCGATCTCATCACCTTTTTCGTAAGTAACCGGTTCAAAATTCTGTTTAACATGCTGTTTCCATTTTCTTTCAAGCTCGCCATAAGTCACTTTCACGCTTCCAACGATAAAAGCTCCCACTTTGACGAGCGCCATATTTCCAGCTGGTGTGCTGGCATGGGTAACAACGCGTTCATTTCGCGTAAACAGCCCGCTTACATGGCCGACACCGATTTCATTTACCGGGAAAAGCCTGCCCGGAATATACGTGCTATCCGTGACGGTTCCTTTTAGTGGCATGTGAATGCGGTGGTAATCTTTCGGGCTAAGATAGATCGTGACGAAACGACCGTTTTGATAACGCTCGGCAGCTTGAGTGTCGCCAAGCAGATCAGCGGCAGTATAGGTGATTCCCTTTGCCTGAATAAGAGAACCGCTCTGAATCTTACCAATCTGGCTCACGACTCCGTCAACAGGAGAAACGACGGCATTTCTCTCCATGTTGATCGGCCTCGCACCGCTTTTCAGTTTCCGAGTGAAAAATTCAGTCAGATGTTCGTATTCATGGACCGGCTTTTCTATTTCTTCAAGGTTGATGTTAAATTGTCTGGCATAGTGTTTGATATACCAGCGGCTCAGGCGCGAGCGGCCCGCTGAACCGGCAAGCGAGGATATTTTTTTTTGCGGCAATAGCGAGATCAAATACTTTGCTGCTTTATTCTTCAATGTCATTTCTCCTTACCATCCAATATCTGTGTATCCTTATCCGCCAATTATACCATTAACTCACTGTTACTCAAGATACGTTTTGACTTTCTCATTTCTTGTCCTTTTTTGGAGGGTATGACAAAATGGTAACTAGCAAGGAGTGATGATGATGAAATTGTATGTTTCAAAAAAAGCCGCAGAAGCCTTAAAAACAGACCTGCAGCATTCTAGCGGAAATGCTGTCCGTTTCTTTGTAAGACTCGGCGGCTGCAGCACCGTACAGAGCGGCTTTTCAGTTGGAGTAACGAAAGATGACCCTAAACACCCAGGACCTGTTGCTACTGATGAACAGACCGGACTAACGTTTTTTATCGAGCAGGAAGATGAATGGTTTTTTGACAATCATGATCTTCATGTGGAGTATGATGAAGAGAACGAAAACCTTCAATATGAATACAGAAAATAATTTATTTAAGAAACCGGCTGATTTCGTGCAGCCGGTTTTCTTTTTTCATGACTTCTAGCTGTTTTTTTCCCATCAGGTCAAAATGCGGGTAATCCTCGCGATGATGAATATATTCTTTTGGCAGCCCATATTCTTTTCCCCATAAGATGAGTTTTTGAATATCGCAGCACGCCGCTTTCGTGACACTGCGGTATTGCGGAAATCGCGAGTCATGCCAAAAATGAGTCAAAAAAGCGATCTGACCGTCTGAAGCATCGCGTTTCCATGCAGCAAGCTCTTCACGGCTGATGCCAAAGGCCATTACATTTCCTCTTTGCTGGCCGCTAGTAGATAAGCGCTATGCCATTCAGGAAACAATTTTTTTATCGAGACGGGACGGAACGTTTCTTTCTTGACACAAACATGCGAAGAATTGCCTGTTACGCATACGTTTCCATTGCTGTTCTTGATCTCATATTCGTAAACGACCTTAAGTCCATTATATTCTTTGATTGATGTGACGACAGTTGCATGGTCACCGTATGTAAGCGGCTTTTTATAAAAGGCCTCAACGTGTGTGACGGGTGAAAGGATGCCTTCATTCTCCATATCCGCATAGCTGAACCCCAGTTTTTCAATAAGAGCTGTTCTTCCAATCTCAAACCAGATAATATAGTTGGCATGGTAAACAACACCCATCTGGTCGGTTTCTGCATATCTGACTTGAATTTCGGCTTCTGCTGTGATCATGATTCTCTCCAATCGCATTTTTGTATTACTTTACCATACTGAAACGATGTATGCATGGAAAGTGAACAGAGCAAACATGAAAAAGGCCGGAAGCATCCGGCCTTTTTCTAGTATTTATTTTAGATGTCCGTCTTCACGGTACGCCTGTTCTTCATTGCGTTCGTTTTCAAATTGCTGAATGCTTTCCTGGCGATGCTCATTTTTTTCTTTGATCTGTTCTTTTTGGCTTGCGGTCATGTCTGTGTTCTGAAGAGACTCGTTTGCTTCTTGAATATTTTGCTGCGTATTTTGAATCATCTCATCCAAACGTTCTGCGTTATTGCTTCTGTCGTCCGGTTTTGCCATGATGAAACCTCCTTATGATTTACGTTGTTCCATCATATTTTGGACGGGTTTTTAAAAATTATACTTTTTCAAGAAGAATCGGGCTCATCGTCGAGATGCTTTGTTCGCACATGGATTTTAAGCTGTTCCAGCATTCGACCACGTCTTGATCGTCTGTATTTTTCATCGTGATCTCCAGCCAAGAAAGTTCCTCAGCGAGCCTGATGGAAGAGCCGATCCAATACTTTTTGTTTTTTACCGTAATATGGAAAGGCTCTTCAAAACGAAACGGCAAATAAAAGCCCTCGTTGTTCGGATGCATAATCACATGCTGGTAAACCGTGCCTTTAGTAATTTTAGCATAAAGTAAAAAAACGCCATCATTCTTAGCAGCCGTCTTCTTTAATTTATTTAATGTTTCGTTTGTCCCGATTTCAACAGTCTGTATTTCATCGTGCCAGTTCAGCTCTTCACGGAATGGCACTAAGTGCCCGAGTCGCTGCATATGAATTTCAAGCTCACGGTATAAATAATCTTCGTCTTCCTTTTTACATGACACAGGTAAAGGTTTAACGTATGCCGTAATCAACCGTACCCCTCCTAATTCTCACTTCATACAAGTTTTCGATCATAAAATCTATATATTGGGGTACTCCTAAATTTTCGATCTCGGTATATTTTGGAATAACAAAAGATCGCTTGGCTTACGTCAAGTGTATACGTTATCAACTTATCCGTTTTTCCAATACTCTTTGACTACACTGATGATCCTCACAGACAAAAGAGTATACTCCTTAAATTGAAAAAACACCCTTAACTGCGGGTGCTTTCTGGAGTTCCTCTATATCGTTTCTAGCCATACTTTCGTCTAGTCTCGACTCTAAAGGGTATTATACATTCTTCATATGTTTTTCGTCTAACTTGCGCTCGATTTCTTCCATGAATTTTTCATCGTTCATCAGCATTTTTTTGTTCTCGTTCACTAAATCCCGAAAATTGATTTTTCTGTTTTTTCTCATCGTAACCGGCTCCTGTCTTGTTCCGTATTCTCCATTTTAGGTTAGCCAAATATTTCAAGTTCTAAACCATAGCCAACTGAATAAGGGGTATGACGCATGTAAACGTTAAAGGTAAGGAGGCGATTCATCCATGAGCAATCCAAAAAAATTCCCTAAAGATTTCGTTCCGAACCATCAAGGCACACAGCCTAGAAAAGGACAAGGAAACAAGGGAGCCCAAATGGCTGACACTTCGCATGAACAGCCAGATTATGTACCGCCAAAAGGCTGAATCTAAAAGGATGTATTGAAAAAAGCCGCAAACCCAGGACGAATCTTGGATTTGCGGCTTTTTATTAGTTTTGCGGCTGGCCTGTCTGGGCTAGCTTGTTGCGCAGAACCATTGGCAGAATACCGCCATGACGGTAATAATCGATTTCAATTTCAGAGTCGAAACGTGCAATCACTTCGAACTCAACAGTTGAACCGTCTTCTTTCTCAGCAGTTACTTTTACTTTCTCAAGAGGCTTAACATTCTCATCCAACTGAACAGAGAAGGTTTCTTTGCCTGTTAATCCGAATGTTTCTGCGCTTTCGCCTTCCTTGAACTGAAGCGGCAGAACACCCATCAAAACAAGATTAGAACGGTGAATACGCTCAAAGCTTTCTGCAAGGACGGTCTGGATTCCCAGAAGGTTCGTGCCTTTCGCAGCCCAGTCTCGTGAAGAGCCCATGCCGTAATCTTTACCTGCAATGATCATGAGGCCTGTGCCGTCTTGCTTATACTTCATCGCTGCATCATAGATGCTCATCACTTCATTTGTCGGCCAGTATGTTGTCCAGCCGCCTTCCGTTCCAGGAGCCACTTGGTTGCGAATACGGATGTTAGCGAACGTTCCGCGCATCATGACCTCATGGTTACCTCGACGCGAGCCATATGAGTTAAAGTCACGCGGCTCAACGCCGTTAGCGATCAAGTATTTGCCTGCCGGTGTGTTCTTGCCGATCGCTCCTGCTGGTGAGATATGGTCAGTCGTCACCGAGTCGCCGAATTTAGCAACAAGTTTTAAGCCAGTGAGCGGCTGAATTTCTTTTAAATCCGCGGACAAGTTCTCAAAGAATGGCGGGTTCTGGATGTACGTGGACGTCTGATCAAAAGCATAAAGCTTCTCAGCAGAAGTTTTCAGTGCGTTCCAGCGCTCGTTCTCATCAAACACACGCTCGTATTCTTTTTTGAAGAGCTCCGGTCTTACAGCGATATTCATCGCTTCTTTTACTTCGTCAGCAGTCGGCCAGATATCTTTAAAGAATACATCGTTGCCCTCACTGTCTTTTCCTAAGGCGTCTTTCTCCATGTCAAAGTCAACTGTTCCGGCTAAAGCATAGGCGACAACAAGCGGCGGTGAAGCTAAGTAGTTAGCTTTCACTAGCGGATGAATGCGGCCTTCAAAGTTACGGTTACCAGAAAGAACGGATGCAACAGTCAGATCGCTTTTCGAGATCGCATCTTCAACCTCGATCGCCAAAGGACCAGAGTTTCCGATACAAGTCGTGCAGCCATATCCGACAAGGTTGAAACCAAGCTGATCCAGGTATGTCATCAAGCCTGCTTCTTCCAAGTAGCGTGTCACAACTTTTGAACCCGGTGCCAATGAAGTTTTCACGTAGCTAGGAACTTTAAGACCTTTTTCGATCGCCTTCTTCGCAACGATTCCTGCCCCAAGCATTACGTACGGGTTAGATGTGTTTGTACAGCTCGTGATCGCCGCAATCGCTACAGCACCCGTTTTCATGACAGATTTTTCTGCTCCAGGATGCTTTACTTGCACCTCTTTCTTAAGCTCGTCTTCTGATAATCCAAAACCTGCGTTTCCTTGAGGAGCCGTAAGCGCCTTAGAAAAAGCGGATTGCATTTGAGAAAGCGGCACAAGATCTTGAGGACGTTTTGGTCCGGAAAGGTTAGGCTCAATGTCAGAAAGATCGATTTCTACAACATCAGTGAATACTGGGTCAACTGAAGAATCAGCGTTGTAGAACAATCCGTTTGCTTTGCAGTATGCTTCTACAAGCGCGATCTGCTCTTCTGAACGGCCAGTCAAGCGCAGGTAATCCAAAGCTTCAGAATCGACAGGGAAGAACCCGCAAGTCGCGCCGTATTCTGGAGCCATGTTGGATACTGTTGCACGGTCTGCAAGCGGCATTGCTGCAAGTCCAGGACCGTAGAACTCAACAAACTTTCCAACTACTTTCTTTTCACGAAGCACTTGTGTCACTTTCAGCGCAAGGTCAGTTGCCGTAGTGCCGCTTGGCAGAGATCCTGTCAGTTTCACCCCGATAACTTCAGGAACTGGGAAGTAAGAAGGCTGTCCCAGCATCCCTGCTTCTGCTTCAATTCCTCCTACACCCCATCCTAAAACGCCAAGTCCGTTGATCATTGTCGTATGAGAATCTGTTCCTACCAACGAGTCTGGATAAGCTACTGTTTCGCCGTCTTTCTCAGAAGTCAAGACGACAGGAGCCAAGTATTCCAAGTTAACCTGGTGAACGATTCCGGTAGCGGGCGGTACTGCGCGATAGTTGTCAAATGCAGATTGTGCCCAGCTTAGAAGCTTGTAGCGCTCTTCGTTTCTTTCAAATTCAAGGTTCATATTAAATGCAAGGGAGTCCATCGTTCCTGCTTTATCAACTTGAACAGAGTGATCGACAACGAGGTCGACCGGAATATCAGGGTTGATCTGCGAAGGGTCTCCTCCCATATCTTTCATTGCTTTTCGCAGCGACGCAAGGTCAACTACAGCCGGCACGCCGGTAAAATCTTGAAGGATAACACGTGATGGCTTGAAAGGAACATCAATATCTCTTACTTCGGCAGTGCCCCATTTAGCTAAGTTCTCAACATGTTCTTTGTTAATCACAAAGCCGTCATATTGGCGGAGTACGGATTCAAGCAATACTTTTACAGAATAAGGAAGCGTCGATACGTTTCCTAGTCCTTTTTCCTCTAAAGCAGCTAAACGGTAATATTGATACGTTTTGCCGTTCACCTCAAAGGAAGAGCGTGCGCTGAAAACATCATTTTTCTGTGTCATGTTTCAAATCTCCTCTCAAACACTTCATATAACTATATAAGTAACCGTTATCTTTAAAAAAGAGAAACAAGCGGAACATCTCCATACTCTTTCCCCTTTAATATCATACGTAAAACCCTTTCATAAGTAAATAACATAAACGTTATCATTCAACATAAGTTTTTCTTATCACAGGTGCCCAATCAAGTTTATTTTTTTGGAATATACTGAATTAAGCATCAGCGGTCTCTCATTATTTTTAGCAAAATTGCCGAAATTACTTAGTACGGGGAGGTGTCTTGATGGACTGGTTGAAAAAGCTGGCATCCCTTCTTGTCATTATCGGTGCTCTTAACTGGGGATCAGTCGGATTATTCGATTTTAACCTTGTGACCGAAATCTTTGGAAGCGCTACCACTGTAACGAAGGTCGTATATTCGCTTGTTGGTTTGAGCGGAGTATGGACTGCATTAGATTATTTTAAGAAATAGCCCTTTATCTTTACATGAAGAAAGCACTCCTAAATTTGGAGTGCTTTTAGTTTGTTCAGATGAGCACACTAACCATATAAGGAGGTGTAGCAAATATGGCTAATCGCAAATCAAGGCATATCATTCCTGGCAGCAATCATGCCAAAAGCCAAGGACAGGGTGCAGGCTACGAGACGGAATTCGGTAATGAAGCCATTCATCAGCCTAACGAGCCTCTTACAGAAGCTGAACGCCAAAACAATAAAAAAACTAAAAAACGTCAATAGCGTTATGAATGCTGGTCAGAGATGGCATGAAGTTCTGACCGAAGCTTCTCCAATTCCTCTTTTTGGTGCTCTGAAGCAGTCTCCATCGCGTTTTCGATCTGCATGAGTGCTTCATCTTTTTGCTCGTTGAAGGATTTCAAACGTGACCCGTATTCATGGCTGCCGCTTTCTAGCATAGAAGATGACTGGATCGCTTGTTCGTAGCCTTGCTGTGCTGCTTGAAATGCCTGCTGTTTGTTTTTGTGATAAGGCATGTACCATTCATCCTTTCGTATACAGAGCTATCTATAACTTACCTAAATCACCCTGCTATTATTCGAAAAAGGAGGAAAATCTTATGGCTGAACACAACAGCTTCAAAGACATCCGCAAGAACGCTCCAAAAGGAGACAACCCCGGTCAGCTAGAACCGCTGTCAGGCTCCAAAAAGGTGAAGAATAGAAATCATACAAAACAGAATCAAGGTCAAGGGTCATAAAAGCTTCAAAGTAAGCGGCTCGGCATAAATCATGCCGAGCCGCTTATATCGTTTTCCCTTGACTAACCTAACCATATCGTTTGCATAACCACGCTTATATATCTTCTTAAACTGAAAAAACTTTTAAGAACACCATTAAATGGCTTTAAGAGCGGATAACAGAATGTCTTCTTCTGGCACCGTCACACTGCGGAGATCAATCAAGCAGACGTTTTCTTGAATTCTCACGATGATGGGAATTTTGAAGCTCCGCAGCGATCGAGCTGTAAAATCGGCACCTTTTGGATGGCAAAAGGCAATGAGCGGCGATGGCAGCTTAACGTCTGGCATAGTCCCGCCCCCAACCTGTGAAAAACCGTCCACCATAATCGGATTGAATCGTGACTCCATTCTTACAGCAAACGAAGCGGTTCTCATTTTCAATTCTTCGGTGCTGGCAATCAAGTCTCGAATGGTAGGAATATCGTCATATTCTTTAAGGAGATAAGATTCCAGCGTCCCGTAAAGTGCAGCAAGCGAGAGCTTATCAATGCGCAGGACTCTTGCAAGCTGGTGTGATTTCAGCAGATCAATGTATTCCTTTTTACCAGCGATGATACCTGCCTGCGGCCCCCCGAGAAGCTTATCCCCGCTGAAGGAAACGAGATCTACACCCGAATTGAGCACCTCCCTGACCATCGGTTCGTCCCCTACATGCTTCTTGTTAAAATCATATAACGCCCCGCTGCCTAAATCCTCGTAAAGGATGATCCCAGAGCTTTGCGCAATGCGCACGAGCTCACTTGATGAGATGCTTTTTGTAAAGCCTGTAATCTTGAAATTACTTGTATGCACCTTCATGATCATCGCCGTGTTTTCGTTCACTGCTCGCTCATAATCATAAAGATGGGTCTTATTCGTTGTCCCGATTTCTTTAAGAATGGCTCCGCTCTCTTCCATGATGGAAGAAATGCGGAAAGAGCCCCCTATCTCAACGAGCTCTCCTCTTGAGACAATGGTCTCCTGACCCTTGGAAAGAGCGTTTAAAATAAGATAAACGGCAGCGGCATTATTGTTTACGACAATAGCCGATTCTGCACCTGTAAGCTGCTTGATGAGCTCTTCTATATGAACATGCCTTGAGCCTCTTTTTCCATCAACGATGCTGTATTCAAGCGAGCTGTAATTTTCAGCACTTTCCACCAAAGCATTCATTGCCCGTTTACCGAGTCTTGAACGCCCTAAATTTGTATGGATGACAACACCCGCAGCATTGATGACTCTTTTTAACGTTTTTTCGTTAATTAATATGTATGTAACACGGGAATACAGCTCAGCATTCAGGTCAGCTGAATAGGTTAATTGGTCATTAAGTATATCATGTCTCATGCCTTGAAGTGCTTTCTTCGCAGCATACGTAAGCTTTTTTTCGCTGTATTCTTGTAGATCTGTCAAATCTATGAGCTGCGCCACCGCCTTATGTACTGCGGGCAGCTTTTTTAATAGCAACTGTTTGTCCAATGCATAGCCTCCCGGGAGAGAACGTGCTTCCCCGGAAGGAAGCACGTTCTATGACTGCAACTTTTCTATTTCTGCAATAATAAAATCGTGGTCCGGAAATTCTCCGGTTTCTTTCTTTGAGTAAATTTTACTTCCGTCAACAAAGACTTCAAACACTCCGCCGGAACTGGTCACTAGTTCAATTGAAGCAACCTTTGATTTAAAATGGTTCAACACGTCTTCCGCGAGACTCGCGGCTTTAGGTGCGAAGTTTCACATCATGCAGAACTCAACAGCAACTTTCATTTTTTTCACCTCTCTTTAGTTGCCTTCATTTTAGTATATCCTTCGCCAAATCACAAAAAAAATGTTTATACTAGTATTAGGAGGTGCTTTTTCATGCACAGTGAAGATAAAATTCGCCTAACAGCTCTATCAACAAAAGGCGGCTGAGGATGCAAAATTGGTCCGAGCGACCTGGCGCAAGTTTTGCGTCAATTGCCTAAAAGAGAACCCGATCCTAACTTGATTGTTGGCCTGGATACATCAGACGACGCTGGTGTTTATAAGCTGACCGATGATCTTGCCATCATACAGACAGTTGATTTTTTCACACCGATTGTCGACGATCCGTACATGTTCGGAGCGATCGCAGCTGCCAACTCTTTGAGTGATGTTTACGCGATGGGCGGAACTCCGAAGACAGTAATGAACATTGTCGGTTTCCCGATCAAGAAATTAGGACATGATGTGCTGGCCGAGATCTTAAAAGGTGCAGCAGATAAAGTAAAAGAATCAGGAGCCTTAATTGTCGGAGGTCATTCTATCGATGATAACGAACCGAAATTCGGACTGTCTGTCACAGGGCTTGTCCACCCTGACCGTGTTTTTAAGAACGTAGGTTCAAAACCGGGTGACGTTCTAGTCCTGACGAAGCCCATCGGTGTAGGAATTCAGACTACCGCCATCAAGCATCATAAGCTCTCAGAACAACAGATTGAAAAGGTTACAGAAACAATGGCCATGCTGAACAAGACCGCAGCAGAATGCTTAGATGGCTTAATGCCTCATGCAGTGACCGACGTCACAGGATTCGGCTTGCTCGGGCACATGACAGAGATGGCAAAAGGCTCTAAAGAGGTAACACTGCACATCGCTTATGAGGAAGTTCCCTTATTAGAAGGAACCGAACAGCTTGCTCAAGAAGGGATCATTCCAGGCGGAACGAAAGCCAATTACATTTGGATTGAGGATAGTGTTACATATAGTCCCACACTTGTTGAATGGCAAAAGCTTATTCTGTGCGATGCTGTGACGTCAGGGGGACTGCTTGTCAGCCTGCCAGAAGCTGACGGTAGGGAATACATGAAGCGCCTTCATGAAAAAGGACTGCTGCAAGCAAGCATCGTCGGTCATGTTACCGAATGGCAGGAATCATTCATAAAAGCCACTTAACGCAAAGTAACTTTCCTTTTCCTTAAAAAACAAAAAAACTTGCACCCGTTTTCGGATGCAAGTTTTTTATGCTTTTTGAAGCTCTTCCTCAAAATAAAACGTGTTCGGATATTCCATCACAATATAAGAAAATTTCTTCATATGCTTGATGTATTGGTACTTAGAAATGGTCACCGGTTCTTCCGTTTTTGAGATAGTCACGACTTCTCCTGTCTGATACAGGTTGCCTGAAGTTTTCAAAAGGTCACGCCCCTTCTTCTGCATTATATCACATTTTCGATCTCTACCGTTTTCTATTCCGAATATGTCGCAGAATAATCCGGTTCTTTAAAGTCTTCTGGAGATCCGTCGAACACGACTTCTCCTTGGTTTAGAGCAATGATCCGGGTAGCGAATTTCCGTGCCAAAGAAACATCGTGAACATTGATGATGGTCAGAAGATTTCGTTCATCGTGATTCTTTTTCATGATTTTAAATATCCTCTCAGCCGTACCTGGATCGAGGCTCGCGACTGGTTCATCTCCCAAAAAGACGGAGGGCTCTTGAATAAGTGCCCGGGCGATGGCTACTCTTTGCTTTTGGCCACCGCTCAAATGTTCGACTTTCCTTGATGGCTCTACGTTCAGTTCGACTTCATCGATCAAGTCTAACGCCCTTTTTCTCTCATCAGCTGAAAACAGTCCGAACAAGCTTTGCAACGTGTTCTTATAGCCAAAACGGCCTGTTAGTATATTTTGATAAACCGTTAAGCGGGGAATCAAGTTAAACTGCTGAAAGATCATACCTGTTTCTCTTCTAATCTCTCTTATTGCCTTTTCATCCATCCTGCTGATCGGCTTATTGTTCCATACAACTTCGCCATGTGTGACAGGCTGCAGCCCGTTTAACACACGTATTAATGTAGATTTGCCTGCACCGCTTTTCCCTAGAACGCAAACAAAGTCTCCTTTTTCAAAGAAAAGGCTCACGTTGCTCAAGGCCGGTTTATGGCTTCCGTTATAAGCTACACTTACATTTTCCATAGAAATCATAGCAGCACCTATATTACTTTCTTGCGGATATATCCGCCAGTAAAATCAATCGCGATGACCATCAGCATGATAAGGAGCACATCACCGGAAACGAGCTGATATTGAAACGTTTTAAAATGGATAAACAGCTGCTGGCCGATCCCACCTCCACCGATCAACCCGAGTACAAGAGATGTTCTCACTGCAACCTCAAAACGGTAAAAAAATTGTGAGAGCACATTCGGCCATATTTGAGGCAAAATCGAAACGATGTTCGCGGACCATCGGCTCGCACCAGAAGCTTTCATCGCTTCAACCGGTCCTTTGTCAGCAGATTCAATCAGCTCAGATACGAGTTTTCCTAAAACGCCAATGTTGTGCAGGATAATCGCAAGAACCGCAGGGAACGGACCGAGCCCAAGGGCAGTTAGAAGTATAAGCCCGAACACGAATTCAGGTACTGAGCGAAGAAAGCTAAGAAGCGTCCTCGTCATCATGAAAACGGTGGGGAACCGGCTCGTGTTTCTCGCTGCTAAAAAGCTAAAAGGAAAGCCCGCAAGCAAGCCAAACAGACTCCCTAAAAAAGCAATCGCAATGGTTACGAGACTTTCCTCTAGGAGAAACGGCAAGCTTTCGGTGTTCATCGGGAACCATTTCGAAATAAAGTCAGCCATATTGCGAAAGTCTTGAAACTTTGTGAAATCAAATCCAGTTACATACATGCTGCCGGCTACAAAGCCGGCAAGCACGAGTGTGATCACATAATGGATTTTTTTAAACCAGATCACTTCTTTAACAGACCTTCTTTTTCTGCCGCCTGACGGATGCTTTCGTAATCCTTGTTTTCTGCTTTCGTAAAGCCAGTCGCACCGAAGGCTTTTAAAATCTTTTGGTCTTTGATATCAAGAAAAGCTTCTTGGAGCTTTTGTTTTGTATCCTTATCCGTCCCTTTTGATACCGCCCATGGATACTGGAAAAGTTTTTCTGATTTCCAGATCGTCTTGAACTGAGCAGCGTCGATCGTTCCTTCCTCTGCTAGTTTATCAAAAATGGCACTGTCAATCGCCCCTGCGTCCACTTGCTTATTTTGAATCGCTAGCGCCGTCGCATCATGAGAGCCCGTAAACTGAACGGATTTAAAGCTGTACTCACTCTCGCTCTTGTATACACCTTGATCTTTAAGCTCGATTCCAGGAATGAGCGCACCAGACGTAGAAGAAGGATCGCCGAAAGCAAACTTTACTTCTTTTGCATTTTTCACAAGATCTCCAATCGATGAAAGTGTGCTGTCTTTATGAGTGATCAAATAAGAATAATAGAAAGGCTCTCCTTTAATGAGTTGAGTGACAATGGCTTCGGCTCCGCTGTTTTCATGTGCAATCACATATGTGAGGGGCCCAAAATAAGCCATGTCGATTTTCTTATAGTTCATCGCTTCGACGACTCCGTTATAATCCGGGTACGAGGTGATTTTCACTTCACGGCCAAGCTTGTCAGAAAGCACTGTCTGCAGTTTTTCAAGTGCACCCTTCATCTCACCTTCTGTTTGTGCGGGTATGACACCAATCGTGAACACACCTTTATCTTTTGCGTTCTTGTCTGTTTTTTCTTCTTTTTTCCCGCAAGCTCCCATAACTAATACAGCAGCGATTAAAATGAACAATAATTTTTTCATATCATATTCTCCTTTTTTGATATATTTCAAGATAGGCAGCTATTTCTTTTTCAATAGGATGATGCTGCAAACAATAGTCTGCCCCTTTTTGGACGATCTGCTCTTTGATCGAACTAGAAAGCAGAAGTTTCGCAAAATGGTAAAAGTCCTCTGCATCACAAAAAATAAATCCGTTTTCCCGGTGGCTAATCAGGCTCCTGTTACCTCCATTATTCCGCGCGAGAACAGGTTTATGAAAATACATCGCTTCAAGCAGAGACGTTGGCTGACCTTCTGACAGGGATGTATTGATGACAATGTCACTCCAGTCATATACCTGCTTCATCTGAGATAGATCGACCTCGTTGTGATAATGAACCCATGGGAGCTTTTCTTGCAGCAGCGTTAGACGTTGATAGATATCTTCATCGAGCTTTGCACCAATAATCAGAAGAGTCAAACCGTGATATTCGTTTTTTAGCTTCATCAATGGACGGATCGCAAAGAAAATATCCTTAACGGCTCGCAGCCCGGCAGGCAGAAGGAACTTGGGACTGCCAGGCGGCAGCTGTAGCCGCTCTTCCCCGTCATCACCATCGGGCAAATAAACACCTTGTGGAATGACCGCAATCTTTTTCTCTAATTCTGGCAATACCCGCAAAAGGGCTTGTTTCCCATCCTCAGAGAATACAGACACAGCAAGCGCATCACGTAAAAACACCTTGTATTTATCCACATCTTCCACTTGCAAAGAATGGTTCACATCTGTTCCGCCGGAAGTGACAACATATGGTTTTGTTAGCACTTCACCGTACATTTGCTGCCACTCCAAGAACCGCCCGAAGTGAAGGATGTGAAGAATATCGGCTTCGTCGATTAACTTCTTTACTTTTTCATTCCACGCTTCTTCATCATAAGCAAATACTTTCACAACACATCCGGCTTTGGACAAGCCTGCTTCTATTCTTCTGGCTGTCGTGGAGTTTCCTCTGCTTTGAGAATAATAAGGCGTTAAAAACAAAATGTTTATTTTTTTGTTCATGAAAGGACTCACTGCCATTCTCTCGTATTGTTTGCATACCGTCTTGTCACGTTTTCTTGATCCATCAATTCAAGCAGCGGTATCACATATTTACGCGACAGCCCTAACAGCGGCTTCGCTTCTTGAACAGTAAAGGGCTCATGAAAGGCATCTTTTAAAGCGGCTACCGCTTGTTCAAACGCTGAATAGGAAAGAATATGCTCTTCATCAAGAGCAAGAGCTGATCTGTCACGCAGCAAATAGTGCTTCAAATCACGGCTCAGTTCACTCGTCAGCTGTTCGGATTGAGCATAGCTTTCAAACGGCATTGGTGAAAGTCCATCTTTTATTAACTTGTTCACCGTGTTCTCCATTCTTTTCGCCCAGCGCGGAGGAAAATGCGGCTTGAATTCAGAAGCCGCAACATGCTGAAAGTGAACCCTTGCTAGGCCGCTCTGGTTTATCGATGAAAACGCTGCTGATAGGAGTTTTTGAGGGATGTGCGAAAACAAAGAAAACAAGCTTGCTCTCGGAATGCCTGGCTTTAACGGGTGATCGCGATGATACTGATGTATGTCTTCTAACAGGCTCTCCTTTGTCGCAGTAAGTTCGGAGTTCAGCATATAGCAGCCTTCAAAAGCAGTGATATCACCGGCAAATTCTAGTTTTTTCAATAAAATTTCGATCTGGTCATCTAAAAGACTGGTTTCTCGCTCTATCTCTTTAAGTTCCATCACCTTATTGGATTTTAATGCGGATAGAATTCTGTCTTCAGGAGAGCCTGCCGCTTTTTCTTTCAGCATGTTAACCGTCATGGTCCCGAACCTATATTTTTTGCCGTCAGGGTCTAGGACATAGCCCCCCCCTATCGTTTCTTCCGGTGAAAGCCTCCTGATGACGAAGCGGTCACCGCGGTGAAGGATCATCGTTTGTTCAAGGCGAATCTGGCAATAGACAGGTTCATCAGAATCACTGTCCTTTAGCTCGTTACGGTCAAAAAAGATGAGCGTCCCCATCACCTCTGAAGTGCCACTATACATTTTCACTCGAGTTCGCTGTTTCACTTCATGCATAAGCTGCCTCGGCTTTTGCATCACCAAGTCACAGACAAGTGATTCTATATAAGAACCTTCTTCGGCGATGGTATGGCCTCTCCTGATAGTTTCCTTATCAATACCTGCCAGGTTGAGTGCTGCTCTTTGGCCAGCATAAACGGTTTCTTGCACTTCTTTATGTACTTGCATCTGCCGGACTCTCACCCTTTTTCCTCCTGGTGCAACGACGAGTGCAGCACCCTGGTGTGTACGGCCCTCCATGATTGTACCTCTCACAACAGTTCCTTGTCCTTTAACCGTAAATACATGGTCGACCGGCATACGAAAAGGGCCGTTCGCCGCTCTCGGTCTGACCTTATGGAGCTGTTCTTTGATCGCCTCTTTCAGTTCAGGTATGCCTTTCATGCTCACACTGTCAGCAAAAACAGCTGGAAATCGCTCAAAAGGTGTACCCGCTGCAAGGTCCATCAGTTCTTCTAATAAATAATCACGAGTGTCCTCATCAGCTGCGTCACTTTTTGTAAACACAAAAATGCCTCGATCAATGCCGAGAAAGGATAAAATCTCAAAATGTTCTTTTGTTTGCGGCATGACCCCTTCATCTGCCGCGATTACAATTAAAACGAGATCGATTCCGGCCACACCTGCGATCATCTGCCGAATCAATTTTTCGTGACCAGGAACGTCTACAATGCTCCCAATCATTCCATCTGGCAGCTTAAATGGGGCATATCCTGGTTCAATCGTGATGCTGCGCTGAATTTCTTCTTTTAACGTATCCGTATCGACACCCGTCAGTGCTTTTGTGAGTGTCGTCTTACCATGATCGATATGGCCAGCCATTCCCACTGTATAATGCTGAATCGTCATATTTTCACCGCCTTTATACCACTTATTACTTTATTATCAATACCGCTACAATTCAAGCGTAAGCCTTTTTTTAAAATAGCATAGAGTTCTAACGGCAATTTAAGCAATTCCATTTGGCATATAAAAAGAAATTCCTGTATAATAGCAAAAGTGGCATAAAAGAACTTAGCATCTTTCTTCTTTTGGGGTCAGTTGCACAGCTGGTGCTGGCCTGGGTCTTCAAAACCTTTTGGGAGGCGCGTGCCGTCTCTGGTGGGTTCGATTCCCATCTGATCCCGCCATTACATAGAACATAGATCGAAAAAAACGAGGTGGCCGCCGTATGTCCACAGGATTTGGTTTGTTTATCGCCTTTTGGTGCGTGTTTTTGTTTACGATGTTCGCCATCGGCGGATATTTCATGTTCCGCAAATTTTTAAAAAGGCTTCCTAAAGAAGATGGAATGAGCATTTTAGACTGGCAAGACCATTATATAAACGAAACACGCCATTTATGGACCAGGGAGCAAATTGCTTTTCTGGATGAACTGGTAGCACCTGTCCCTGAACTCTTTCGAGATATTGCCAAAGCGAAAATCGCAGGAACTATCGGGGAATTGGCATTAAAAGAAAACGCTCCGCACATGACGCAAGACCTGATTGTCCGCGGTTACATCATCGCCACTCCTAAGCGGGATCATAAATGGCTGATTAAAACACTCAAGCAAAAGCAAGTAGACCTAGCTCCCTATCAGGGCCTTCTAAGCTAAGAAGAAGATTTCTCTTTATGAAAGGCTCTTTTCGTAGAGATTGTTGCTTTGAAAAGTCTGATTGTGCAAACTTATTGCTGCTGGACTGTCACTGTGTAAGTTCATCCATCTTGTTTTCTACACATAATCTAAGGTCTTTTATCTTAATCAACCTTGAATCCTTCATTGAGAAGTTGATCGAAGTGAAAGGTGCCGACTCCAGCGAGTGGGAGTGAGACAGGTGAGACCTTCCAAAGGCGCTTACGGTGGATAGCTCACCGCTCACCCCTCTGGATAAGCATGCACCTGTAACGGAGATCAACCTCTTCTCAGAATACTAAAAGCAACAAATTTTGCGAAAAAAGCCTTATGAAATAAAGAAAACTTGGCTGACGCGAACCCTTTAAGTCAGCCTTCGTTGCACGGATACTTTATTCCTAGACCTTTAATTTCTTCCTTGGTAAAAAGTTATCCTTTCATAATGTAATTGAGATAGGGGGAGGCGCCTAGCCTCCACATCCTCTCGTACCACCGTACGTACGGTTCCGTATACGGCGGTTCCTGTTAAGTCTTACGCAGAGCATCATA
>NZ_JBHTCP010000006.1:0-92531 GCF_042665465.1 Fictibacillus iocasae
GCATGCGGAAAATAAAATAGCCGTAGATCGGATAAGAAATCTATCCTCTACGGCTATTTGTCACGCGCACCGAAGGGTGTGCTTTATTTTATATTTCGGGCTTACTTTTTTCTACTTTATTATATATTTCAACTAAAGTTGCATATCCACCTAACTCTTCTACAGCTCTTGTTACTTCATAAAGCCAATCTGTTTTTTTACTCATTGTTACACCTCTATTTATACGAAAATAGTTCACCAGCATAAATATCTAGTGAACTATTTTTCTTTTTATGAAAATGAGCAAACGCAAGGGACAGTATCATCAACCTCTTTTAGAAAATTATGAACACCTTCATTGTCCATTTTCAATCGATATTCTTTTAGAGTATATGGTTTTCCATCTTTCTTTAAGATAGATACATTCTTTTCAAAGTGAGCTCTAAAGTCTTCCTCCATTTGCTCTTGTTTAGCATATTGATCTGGCCAAACATGATAAAGCTGTGCATAATGTTGGAAACCGCCTCTTACACACCTACCTGCACAGTTAGCATGCGAAAATCCTAAATCGTACATTCTCGGTAATTTAATACCCCAATCTTTTTCAATTATTTCTTTTACGTTCATATCTTCTTTAAAAGTTTCTATCATTGGGAATCTAGTTTCGACTGGCTCAATCGGATAGTGTTCGTAGAAAGATTTGAGATTGTCAGAACGATGTGTTTCATGTGGCCCTATACCAAAATATAAGATTGGTTCCAATCCTCGTTCATTTCTTAACTCTTCTTCAATAAATATCATTGTCTGTTTTACTTTTAGTTCTTCTGAACACTTTGCTAGTCTTGAGTTTCCTAAAAACCTAACATCATAAAATACTTCTTCCGGAGTTCTTCCATCTACTCTTTCGCTGATATCTATTCCTATATAATCTGCTACTTCATACATAAATCTGTAATTATCTTCGTCTTCCCAAAGAGTATTTGTGAAAAATAAGATACAATTATCTTTACCGTGTGCTTGTACCATTTGATACGCAACATAAGCACTTGATGCTCCCCCACTGAACATAGCAACATGGACCGGTTTTCTATCCATTGATTTCACCTTTCTTTCTACTGTACAAACTCATTTAAAAGTTTATATACAATCGTTTCAACTTCTTCTTTAGAAACATTTCTCCCAGCATTTTTAATAATTCTATTAACATTTTGATAGATTACTTCAGACTTATTGGTTAATTCCACTTTATTAATAACTTTGGTCTGATTACCAATGTTAACAATAATGCTATTTTGCTCTTCTAAATCGTTTAGCTTATTAAACCAATACAAAAGTTGCGTCTTAAACATATCAAGGGTAGTGTCTGACCAATCTTGCCGTTTAACCCCGACTACAATGAATGCTAGGTCGTCTATCCAATTATCTCCTTTTGAACTTAAAATAGCACGTATAAAGCTGTTGTTCTTTTTAACATCTTCTTTTTGAGATGTACACCATAATTGAAGTTCATTAAAATTACTCTTGTCTACGAGATTTAATACCTCTTTCTCTAACAATTGGCTTTGGTGAGTATAGAATAAATCAATCTCCTTTTTCACTTCTAAAAGATCAAAATTATTATCCTTATACAGATTATTTAATTTATCTAACCCTGCTTGTGGATCAATTTCTAAAAATCGAATAATTTCTTTAAACTTAATTGCATAGGTGCTCATACTTTCTGATATTTGGCTCACTCTAGGTAAGGATCTTAACCATTTTAAGAGTATTTTTTGTAAATAAAGAGGGTGAGAAATTTGTATTTTTTCCTCAATTGAGTTAAAGGTAACGTTAATATCATTAAGAAGTAAATTGTACTTTTTATTTGTATCAAAGTACCTATATTCAAACTCAGTTTCTTCTTCAAGCATTTTATACAAAAATTCACCCGTTACTTCTGAGATATACATATCATTTCTATAAAATAAAATGTTATCCCAGTATTCCTTAAGTAAAGTGACCAATAGTATAGGAATTAATGGTTTTCTTATACCATAAGGTTTTTCCGTAAAAATACTAGTTAGGGAATGTAGTTTCTCTCGTCGGATTGTATTAATTTGTTTCATTACATCCTGTTTTAATTTAGAGATATACGGATTATTTATTTCCGATAAATTGTTAATGTTTATTCCATTGTTTTTCAAGAGGGTTGCGTAGATCAGATAATCTGGTCCATTTCCCTCAATTTCAAGATCCTCCCCCATTTTGTGATTAATAATATAATCAATCACTTTTATTGCTGCCTTTTTTTGTACTCTCGTGATATTTTTTCGATTGAAAGCATCATTACGAACTTCTGGTGTAAAAGGATATAATTCTTGCATCATTTCGGATAAAATATTTTCTAACATGATTTTATTCTTTATAGTTAGTTTTTTATTGTCATAAACCCAGATTATATCTCCATTAAACGATGAGTAATTTAACAATATAGAAGTTATTTCATGTTCAATATCTTCCAAAGATAATACTAATTCTTTACGAACATTTGGATCATTTTGAATGAAAACCTTATCCTCTAATAATTTATTTATAATAGTATATCTTCGCAAAAGAGGTTCGAAGTGCTTTGAATTAAATGAAGGGACAGCAAAAATAACATTTTTATCTTCCCAGTTTAGCACTTTGTTTAGAATGTCAAATTGATTAAAATTTTCATCTAAGATTATGTTAACTAGTATTGCGTCAGCATTAGCTTTTTTTCTTAATTGATCAGTATCTAATGTTCCTTCTATAACACTTGAAGCATATAGAGGTATTACCGAACAAAATCTAGTCATGCTTTTTTGGTAATTGTATTCATTTGCTAGATAATATTTAGGAACCGTGAATTTTTTCATTAACTCTAATTGTTTTTCTTTATTTAGGATCAATTCCTTATTTTTTTCAATTATAACTTCTTCTAAATCTAATGAACTTCCATTAAACAACTCCCAATTACCATAAATTCTATTAAACCTTATTGCTTTTAAAGATTTTAAAAGGTCTAATTGAGAATTTAATAATAAGTTATAATCTAAGGCAAAAGAAATAAATTCATCTGACAACTTAAATTTCGCTTGAAGTCCGCAAACATTCCATAGGGTAACGAATTTTAAAAGCTGTACTTCTAAACTATCTTCTTCAAACGGGAGCTTAGAGATTATTTGTTTATAGACTTTTAATTCTTCAGGCATCTCATCACTCGACATAGAACCAAAGAAATAATCAAAGAGTTTATGAGGAAGATAAATCCCTTTGTCATTTTTCAAATGTTCAATTAATCCTCCAGACTCACCACTTTCTAAAAACGTAAATAATGTTCGTTCATTTTGTGCAAAAATATTAGATAGGATCGGCAGCAAATAATTAGTAACCGGATGTAATGGATATGATCCTTCGACTACAATGTTTTCAAGTTCAACATCGTTCAAATCTGGAAATAACGGAAACATTCTTAAAGCTGCAAGCATTTGATTCTTATAATTAGCGTCAACTTTAACAGTGTGCTTTTTGCGTAATTGAGTAATTACTTCATGGCCTAATCTTAAAAAAGTTGAAGGATCGCTATTTATGTTATAACTTACAAACCTCTTTTCAATTCTTCCAAATTCATTATTTAATTCTTCATTAAATTTAAACGAATAATTTCTTAAGTTTTTATGAGTTATTAATAATAAATGCGAATGATTAGAATAACTGTTACAAAGTTCTGCTAAATCTTGTATATCTTGCATAGCTTCATGAATTTGATCTTGATTTAATGACTGAATAAACCTTCCGAATTCATCATATATGAAAAAAACACCTAAACTTTTTCCTTTTAACTGGTCAATTACATACTGTATCTGCCCAATAAAATTTTGTTCAATATCTATTTGAAATTGCGAACCTGAGGATAGCATTGGGAATATTTCAATAAACCACTGAATATGACTTTCACTATTATCTTCTAATTCTTCTATGAAAGTAGTGATATTTCCATATTTTTCTTTTACTTCAGAATCAAACTTTCTATATGTTTCTGGGAAATCATTTTTCCAAATATCTATACTGTCCAATATACTTTGAACAGCACCTGGAAGAACAATCTTTAAATCATTATCTTTTAAAGCACGCATTAATGATTTAAGAATTGCTTTACGAAAGTTTCCTTCATTACCATTTAATAAAACTGGCAGAAACGTAGTGTTTATATTCTGTACTTTTTTTAAATTTGCATGAATTTTATCATTCACAGTTGAATATTTTTTCAAAAGTAGTTTGTACGTTTTACGATCTATTTCTTTTGATAATAGCGCGCTAAGTATAGTTGCTAAAAAAGATTTCCCCGTACCATATGCTCCAATAACAATATGTGATTTTGAGCTATCCTCATTCACAAAACCATTTATAACCCCAGAAAACGCTTCGGCATGTGAAGGGGTTGGTAAATAAGTTTGTAATAAGATCTGGTTGTTTTTATCAAGTTTAATATTTACACTTGGTTTAAAAAAATGACTTGTTTTAATCATACTAATGCCTCTATCTTCCTTTGAAACTGATTTTCCAGGAACTTTATAGGATTGAGTTTCGGTACTTGAACAGTATCAAGTTGATTTGTTCTAACAAACTTAATTCCGTTTCTTTTATTAAACGATAGGAGTTCCAACGCTGTTACTATCTGAACTCGACTAAGATTATATGTTTTCCCCCATAATCCTTTTACCTCATAAATTTGGTCTACGGTTAACGCTTCAACTTCATTATTTATGCAGTAGTCAAGAAGTACAAACATTAATGCATCTAATCCAATTTCTTCATATGTAGGAGAGTTTTTTAGAACAATGTTCTTTTTTTCTTTAAGGAGATTTAGTTTATTCAAAGGGCTTTGAATTACTTCTTCAGGATCTTCAGAATTTAATCCTGCTGTATATAATTTTATTAAGCAGTCAATATCTTTCTTTAAAGAATTAAAAGACACCGTTTTGTTTTCATTTTTCTCTACCCATATCTTATACTGATTCAAAAGTTCATCTTTAGAGGTGACATTTTGGGAATATTCATTAAAAAACCAATTAAATACTGTCCCAGGCTCTTTTTGTTTTGACAAAAAATAATGAATTAAAGCAGCACTGTCATTTAATTGTAATGATTTATCGTATTTATTCAGTAACTGGCCAAAATCAGTAACATGGTGAAACTTCTGTCTTTCTTTACTGAATTCTTCTTCAATAACATTAGTCGCTACAGCCCAATACCTTAAGGATTGAACCATATTTTTCCCTAAACCTATTTTCTCGAATGCTTGCTTATTATAAAAAAACCTTTCATCACTGCTTATTTCTTTTATTGCTTTTGGTAACCATCTATCTCGCAAATAAAAACTTTGATGTTGTCCATAACCCATTAAAAATCATTCCTTCATCACTGGTGAAGTTTCCCCAGTAGTAATAATAGTGAAAAGAATGCATCTAGACTCTCATCTAGATGCTTTCTTTCGCTTAATTTTCAAAAAACCTTAACAACGCCGCCTTAACCTTTGGAGTTAGGAAAGGACTTTTTCCACGTTCAGTATTTCCGTATGATACTTTAGCTAAAAAGTCACCTTTACCAGCTAAACGTTCTGCTCCATCAGAATCAAGAATTACTTGTGATGCGTTCGCGTCTGCTACACGCAAAGCAAGTCTAGCTCCTAAGTTATTCCGAATGTTTGTATTAATAATATCGGCCTTAGGATTTTGAGTACAAATGATTAAATGAACACCTGCAGCCCTTGCTTTTTGACCAAGTCGTAAAATAGCATTTTCTACTCGTTTAGCTATTTCTTTTTCTTGACTCATAAAATCAGCGAACTCATCAAATACAACAACTAATCTAGGAATAGACGTTTCAGTAATTTCAATATATTCTTCTAAATTTGTTGCACCAACCTTAGCAAATTTTCCGTATCTTTCTTCCATTTCGTTCACTAAGCTATCAAGTGCAATAACAGCCTCATTAATTTCCGTAATAACACTACGCGTATGCTTTTTATTTTCGTATACAGCAAACTCTACTTTTTTCGGATCAATGAAAATGAACTCCACATTTGATGGACTATATAAACACATAATGCCAAGAATAACTGAATTCAATGTTACACTTTTACCACTTCCTGTTGTTCCACCAGTGAGCAAGTGTGGTGTAGTTGAATCAGAGAGATCTATATAAATTACATTGTTTAAAGGGTCCAAACCAAGCGGAGCTATTAAATTACTTTCTTTAATTTTATTTTGTAGTTGCTTCCTAGTCAGATTCATAAAATTTTCAAAGAATATTGTTTCTGGATCTTCTCGAACAATATCAATATTAATGCCTTTGCTATTAATAAAGATATGCGGCTCATTATTTAATCCAAGCCACAATTGAATGTCATTTCCTCGGGCTGTTATCTTCTTTGCAGAAACATCACTTGGAATACTGATCACCATTCGAATGACGCTTGAACCAACAATAATCTCTTTGACGCGAATTGAAATTCCATTTTTATTAAAGTTTCTAATTAGTAAATTTTGGTAGTTGTTTTTAATGTCTGTATAGTCACTTTGTTCTAAAGGAGTATTATTTGCTAATCCCTTTAATGCCTCTAGCTCCGGATACAAAGCATTATCGATAATTGGATCAACAACTGAGATAGTATCCTTAGGCTCTATATTAATAAATTCAGGATCATCGCTATCTCGTTTATCAGTTTTTTTATCATTTTCTGTTTTGTTTTCATCTGAAGTGTCTTCACCATTGTGGTCTATTTCATCTTTACCTTTTATCACAGTAGGTGGTATTTTTGGGGGAAGCTCAATAATTATATCTTCATTTTTAATTTGTTCTTCTAGACTCCCACTCCCATTTAATTCCTCATAAGAAGGTAGTTGAGTTTCATGGGCACCTAATTCTTTTAAAATATAATAACGATTAAATAAGTTTGTGATAAATTCGGTTTCAACTTCTCTAAACTGACCATCTTGGATTTTTTCAAAATGATATTCAGATAAATTTGATGTATAGCAATAGACATCAACACTAGCTTTAAATTCAACATTGATATCTTTTAGATCCGTAGATTGCAAAGTAGTTAGAATATCAGCTTCTTCATTAGAATATGATCCTTTTTCAATGAAGTAATGTAACAACTCATCTTTCCAATAAGCAGCATCTGTCTTCATTTTTGAGAAATCAAAAATATTTTCATAAAGCTGTCTTCCTGCTTGAATTTGTTTAATGCTATCTGCTCGTTCTCTGTCAAAAATTCTGTGATTGATGAATTTTAACTCTTTTAATTCAAAAGTAATATCCACTTTGTTTAATTTATTTACTGTAATAGTTGTTTGAACAAGATCTGGTCTTCTCTTATTATGTGTAAACCAAGGCAATTCATCACAGATTGACCACACAGACAATCCTGAGTCACTATAATTGTTATTTTTTATTGATAAATAAGTTGCCATCATTTCATGTGCATATTTCCCAGGACCTATTACTTTTAAAACTAGAGCACCTGAAATATCTTTTACAATATCTACTGATTCTTTTATTTTTACCTTTAAAATATCCTCGTTCTTCATAATTTCTTTTAATTTCCTAGTTAGACGATCATAATATGCATAATCGTCTAAATTGGAGCTTAGTTTTCTCACATACTGCGAGGAAGAAAGAATTAATTTATAGTTTTTATTAGCCCCTGTTTTAGATTTATATTGTATTATTTGTGCTTTTGAAGAAGCTTTACGTAACAAGGATTTATCTAAAAACCTATCCATTATCATAATCCAGTTAAAATTGTCATGCATGAAATCAATTAAAGTATTATCAGATGAACTTGTAATTGCAATTTTATTCTTTAATACATATAACTCGTTTTGATCCGGCATCTGGTTGCTTTGAATAATAAATTGCAATTGATAAAAATTCTGTAATACTTGAGGAAGATGTTCACTAACAAAAGGAATTCTCTTAACAGCTTCTTTATTAAGCAACGGTTCTTTAAATGGTCTAACAAACCAGTCATTACTATTAACCGTTTTTATTTTTTCAAAGTCAAATTTTATTTGATTACTATTGCCGAAATAGTCGGTTAATACAACTAGATCTGCATCAATCATGTGATTTTTAATATGACTAGATATTTCTGATACTTTATCGCCAGAAATAACTTTCAATTCAACTAGCGGAAATTTACTTTGTCCAATCGGTTTAATAAACTCTTCTCTTTGAGCTACCCATTTGTTTAACTTTTGATGTAATACAGCAGCTTGTGTACTATGAACACATATTTTTAACTTATTTAAATCTTTTAAGTCTTTAAATAGTACATCTATTGATTTAATAATTATGTCAGCACTTTGACAATACAGGAACAATAAGTCTAATCCATCTTTTGCATATGGATATACTTCTAAATAATTTTTAGTAACTTTTAATAGTTCGTCTGAGAATTCTTTTGCTAGGTGATCTTGATTTTTAACTGGAGATGTATTTAAAGTAAATCGCCCTTCTCCCATTCGCTCACTTACTTCAATTAAGAAGGATTCATCTCCATCACTAGTGAAATACCTTGGAGCTAAATTCATTGTTTGTTCGATTTCGTATTCTAAATACTCATTTAATTTTAAGGTTTCTAATTCATTGTTCTTAGCTTTTAATGCCCACCATTGAATTTGTTCATTTATTTTTTTGAAACGTTGCAAGTAACTTAATAAACGAATCGGATTTAATAATGTAACTATTCTCTCTTGAGCATAATCTGTTTCACCCTTTTTACAATTAAGAGTGTCAATTGTCCCCATTATATTTAATGCTCGATAAATATCTTTAGAAACTAACACCGATTGATAAATATTACTTGAAAAATTCCGGATTTGTTCTTCTAAAACATTTACCTGTATTGAAAACAACCCGTTTTTATTTACCTCTTTTAAAGTACCTAAATAGTACTCGGTGAAGTCATTTAAATTATTGATTGCTGATTGCATTTCTTCATTATTCTCGGCAATATAATAATCTACATTTTTAGTAAGAAAATCTGTAGTATCTAGTACTTCAATTTCATTTTCTAAATAATTTTTGATATAAGGAATATTACCTTCTTCAACAATTTGAAGCATTTGATATAAATTATTATCAAAAATGTTTAATAATTTAAGTTTATTTTCTTTAACGAACTTTCCTTCATGGTAAAGTTTAATTGCAATTGTAATCTCATTGTCCTTTGAAGTCTCATCTGTTTCTAATATTATAGAATTGTCCTCAAATTTCACGTTAGGAATAACGTTGTGAATATTTCCGAAGTAAACTTCAATTAATTTTTTTGTTCTATTTGAAATTTTATTTGTTAACAACTTTATAGTAAAAGAGACATTACCTTCTATGACGTCCATATTTTCTTCAATTAAATTAAATACTTCATACAATAGAGCATGTGAAAAATCTTCATATTCTGAAGGGTGTCTTAATTTATCAATTACTCTAGTTATACTTTTTAATAGTCCAGGTGTTTTATCAAGTATGGCTGAAAATTCATCTGCAAATTCCTGGATTAAATCAGGATCATCTTTATCCTCTAAAGCTTTTATCATTTGTTCTGCATTTTTCTTTTCTTCTTCATTTAATTCTTCAATTGAAAATGCATCTTTAACTTTTTCGACAAGATTTTTACGCTTATCTTTAAATTTCAGTACATAGTCAATTAATTCAAATTCATAATTCAAAAGTTTTTTTGATTTATGATTCAAAAAATCAATTGCATCTTTTTCAAACTCTTGCTTATTTATTTCTACCAATAATTGTTCATTGTTTTCTTCAGCTTGTATAAAGCTATATAATTTATCTAATAACTTTTCAGTTTCTAAAGAAGAGGAAGCAGATTGTAAATTAGATAGGTAAAAATTATTCTTTATTCTCGGCAAACTAGTTGCACGAATAGTTAAATTTGTATCCTTAAATAAGTTTAATTCAGGAAGATGTTTTTGAATCTTTTGTACAGTAGAAGGAGCTTCATCAGTTATTATATTCACAATAAAATTTACTAAATCAAGTAATTGAGGCTCGTTAACTTTATTATAAATACTTAAAAAGGTCTTAATATCTTCAATTTCTTCAGCAGCAAATCCATAATCTAACGATAGTGTAGAGTAGAGGAGTTTCAACCCTTCTTGTGAAATTAAATATGATTCATCTATAGAGTACACGTTCTCTAAACTTTGAGCTTCTGGTGTTATTTCATTAATAATTAGAATTAGTGCCTCATTGTATCCTGTATTGTTTCTTAGCCAAGTACTAGTTTCATTTTCTTTAAAACTAAACTCCGAAAATCCTTCAATTGGTGTTATTGTCCTGATTTTCGGATTGTAATAATTTACTAATTCAGATGTGGAATTTTTCAATTCCTTTAAAATGTTATTAACCTGAAGTTCAGTAAAACCAGAAATTTTTATAAATATTTTTTCAGTATGAGCTTTTCTTTGTTCTTTAAAATGATTAATAAAGATTTTTTTAATCCATTTTGCTATAAACTCATTATTAGTTACTGTTTCTCTAGTAGATATCACGCAAGCACCTCTTCTAAAATGCTTTCAAATGGGTTATAAATCATTGCAGTTGCATCAGAATATTCAATAAGTAAACCATTTTGTTTTAACTTTTGTCTTAATGAAATTTCGTTTTTCTGAAAATAACTTATATTTAACCTAGATTGGGAATATATGTCGCTATTTCGCGCTTGTTTTTCTCCTATTACAAAACCGTATTCAGTATATAGAAGATCAATGAAATCGCTAAATTCCATTTCTTGTTTAGGTTGTATATTACAAAATACAATAGCTTTTAAAAAGTTATCTGACATAAAATATCTATATTTTGAACCTGAACGAAATCCACCAATACCACCATCTCTGACAATCCCTCTTACAATATTTAATTGATGTTTCTTTAATTGATCTCCAACAACTTCTTTTACCACTTTAAATAATTTAGTTGATACATCCTTTGCATTTTGGCAACTTTGCAGTGTTTTTATTACTCTTTGTTTTCTAGCATTTTGTAAAGAGTCCAATTTTATTTCTTTCAAAAAGATAGTTGGGTTTTCTTTCCAAAAAATTAAATTCCCCTCAATATCATCTAATGAATGATAAAAAAGCTGACCAAACTCTTCTTCAAATTTCTCTTTAATATTTAGTTCATTCTTAATAAAGCTTTCAGCAGAAAGCTTTTGTATTTGTTTTGACTGTCCATCTAAACAATCTATAAAAAATAAAGATCTTTCATTTATTTCTACTCGTTGTTGCAAATATCTAAATAACTGAAAACAGATTAAACTAGAAAGTAATTTAAACATTTCATAAATATCAATTTTTAAGTTCAACAGATTGTTCAGTTCATTTGCAAATTTTAGAAACATAGGATGATTCGTTACTGGCAATTGAGGATATTCTCTAGTTTCATGCTTTCGCAATGGTGCAAGTTCTTGTTCACTCTCTTCTTTATCAAGAGCATTAGTAAACAAATTTGTAATACTTTCAATGGATTTGTTTCTTTGTAAAAGAAACTTCATTTTCGTTTCTATTTTTTCTTTCAAGTTGCTATCCTTCTCTGTTCCATAAGAAAGCATTAAATAATAAAGTTCTCCACCGCGAGCATAAAAGTTTCTTTCAAAACTAATAGAGTTTTTATTTTTTCTTAACTCAAAGAATAAAAGCGATTCGTGAATAGGGTATAAGGATTTTGCATACCAGGATCGATTTGCTTCCTTTCCCCTTCCATCATAAAGTGGAACTTCTAAATTTCTAAAAAACTCTCTAACTACATCAATTTTTTCAGAATCCTCCATCAAAGAATACAAAGTTTTCTTTTGTTCCTCTGATAAACTAACAATATCGTTTTTGCTTCCCTCTTTATCTCCTTCAAACACAAATTGTCTAAAACCAGAGTTCTTTTTTCTGTAGTAACCAGAAGCGTGTAAATCATAATTTGTACCAACAAGAACATTTAAAAATTCTAATACATACTCGGGACCCTTTTGTCCGTCCATAAATCGGTGTCCCCAAATCTTACTTGTTAAATTTGCAGAAAAAGTTTCAACACCAGAAGCCATTGGTATCCTCCTTAAGGAATCATTATTGCATCTTCAACATATAACCCTTTATTCTTATCTAACCGCAATACGTTTAATTGTTCATCACTAGGTTCACTTATTTGGATTAATTCATTTTTAAAAGTATCAATTAATATTTCAACTTCTTGTTGCAATATATTAAATGTAGATCCACCGTTTACCCTCATTAAAAATTCAAATAAAAATAGGTTGATAGGTAATACTAAACTGCTATTAATAATTACTCTAAAATTAGAAGGAATTCTGTCTAAGTCATTACGTTCCTCTTCTTGTTCAAACCGGATTTCTTTAACTTTAAAGACTTCGTGTATCAATAGATTTTCACTAGTTGATATCAATTCAGCATTTTTTTTATTTTCAACTAACTTTTTAGAAAAAGAACGATTTAGTCCATTTGCCAATTCTTTTTTTAAATGTTTTTGTTTTTGCTTGTCATCAAAAAGTTGCTCGTATTCCGTTACATACTCAAAGGGGAGTAAAGTCTTAACATTAATTTGTTCAGTATCGTTAAGTTCGAAAAATAATTTCCTTCTTAATTGTGGAATCCACTTAGTTATTAATCCATGGTCACTCGTTTTATTATGATCACGATAAAGTTTTAACTGCTTTAAGAAAAAGCCAAATTGTAAATCAATTGCATTGTTAAAAATCTCTTTATGAATTTTCTCAAGTTCTACATTCCCTGAAATATCTCCATTAATTATAAAGTCATCAACTACTGAGTGGGAATAAACACCTGGATCAATTGACTTAAATACTTTCATTGCTTTCATTTCCGAAAAAGCTTCGTGAATTACATCATGTCCAAAGAAATTCTGATAGTAGACTCTCTTAGTTTGTTCTTCTAACTCTCGATAGTCTGCATCATATATGTCTCTACAAGTATATCCACCTGTTAATACGTAACTATTATGTATCAACATTTCTCTCATAGTAATGTGGGTATCTAAATAATCCAAAATACGATACTGATTAACAATTGATTTTTGAACTTTATTATCAGAAGATTTTTTGTGGTTATGGTAAATAATACATCTTTTGTTCATTGGGCATTCTTCGCAAATATTCCAGTTTTCTTCTTTATTCCATTCATTCAATACTTTCTCTACGTATACTGATGATGTGACATCTAAAAGATTAATAACAGTGAGTCGATTATCATTATTTTCATATGATTGAAACCTATTCTTTACCATTTCTCTTAAAGCTTCTAATTCTTCGTATTGACTTAAAAATTTAGAAAGTTTCCCCTCATTTGCTGCAATTAAATAGAAAATTTTATTTGAATGATTATTTTGAATACCCCGGTTTAAATCACTGAGTTCTCTATAAATTATTTCATCCTTTAGTTCAGACAAATCTTTAACAATTCTAAGTGTCCCTTTTCCAAATTCAAGCTCAATAATGCCACTCTCTGGCCACTCGAGTAACTTTTCATTACTCAATGAATTATATATTTGTCGACACAGCCTGGTTTTTCCATCTCCGGCATTTCCTGAAAGAATTACACTATGTGGGTTTTTTTCAAATATACTTTCTAAGTACTCTTCTACTTTTGTTTGTATGGTAAATGTGAATCTTTCATTCGTGTTCGTATATTCATCATATATCTTTGCATGGTTAGGCGAAATTACATTGAATTGGTCCAAATAATACACAAAATCGTTTGTAACCACATTATCTCTCCTCAGTTATATCTATTGATATAATTCTACTATAACTATTTGCACTTTACTTGATTATTTATGTAATTACCCTAATAAATACTTGTTATGACACGAATAGAATAAACTCAAATAATGCACCTAAACTTGTTAGGTGCATTGTTACATTAATACTTCTTTAAAAAGTCTTTAGCAATCCTACCCCAATCAGTTCTTGCATCTTTGGCTTGATCTTTTAAATCACCATCAGGCAGTTCATCTTCATATCTAGCCCAAGCCATTAATAGTAGCTTTAAACCTTTTGAAGCTTTTTCTAATCTCGCAATAAGTTGTTCTTGATTACAATTTACTGTGTCATCTTCCAAGACCTCTATTAGATGTTCATAAGCTGGATGTCTTGTATTCAACATTATATTAATAGCTCCACCACAAGGTCTTACTGTGAAAAAAGCATTACTTTCAAGAGGGGCTTGAGCGAACAGGTATTTCAAATTGTTAGAAATAGTTTTCGCTGACAAAATTTTTGCAATATCATTTTCAATTCCCATATCAGAAAGTTCTTGCTCTATAAATTTTTGTTTTTCCTCTGGATCTTTAATTTCACCTGCATCACTTACGCCGATTAATCCTTTTTGTTTTCTAATATCCGTCAATTCAGTTGCTTTTTTCTCAGCATCTACATCATCATAACGTTTATTAGCGCGAGATCCGATTTTCTGATCTTTTATTAACTTCCGAATCTGTTTTATTTGATTATTAACATAATGACAAACTTCAATTAATGGTGATCTTGGATCTCCTTCTTCTTCTAACTCACTTTTAATTTCATTAAGCGTTTTACCACCTCTCATGAGACTTTCAATATCATCGACTAAATTTAGCACATCAGATAAATTTCTAGCAGATTGCTTATTATTTGTAACACCCATTAATTCATCAAGGGAAGGCGGAAATTCAATCTCTACTCCCCACCATCTTTCCCGTGGATCTGATTGAAGAACAAGAGTTTTATCAATCTCTAACTCTCTTCCTGCTCTTATGATTGATATACCGGTGTTTTTAGATGCATGTTTTCCGTGAGGAGTATTACCTGCATTTTCCGAATCACGAGCCTCATTGCTAGCATATGAGATTCTTACTATAATGTCATGATGCTCATTTTGGAAATCGACTGTAAACTTCACTTCATAGTTTTCGCCGCCGAAAGGTCTGAACATCGGTATATTGTTAAAAGGGGCAGGACAACTCGTGTTTTTCATTAAATATAGTGGATCATTTGGAAGTGCTTGCTTATCGATGAGCGGCTGAGTAAGCATTTCTACATCATATGTAGCCATTCTAATCTTCACAGACCCTTCATCTAAGAACTTTCTATACATTCGACCAATTATATTCTCAGAATTGTCTATTAGAGTGGAACCTCTACTCCACATTAATCTGTCAAGATTACTCCAAACTATTAGAGTACCTGAATTAGAAAAACCATTAGTTGCTTCTCTCCAAATGTATGGAATTTCCTTTAGAGTTGGTTCCGGAATTGCACTGTTTTGTGTTCGTTTAATTTCTTCTATATCTAAATAGGTATGAATTGCTGATTCAACACCATTTTGCCAACTCCATACATCTACCCTTTTACACTGAGAAATTGAAGAAGCAGGTAACCCCATTCCAAACCGTCCCATTCCGCTTCTTTGATTTTTTTGAAGCCTAGTTCCATTTCCAAATTGCAAGGCCATACTTAAGACATCTAAATTCATACCAGAACCGTTATCTAAAATACCAATTTGCTCAATTCTTTTCATTTTTTTATATGTATGTTGATAGTCTTTTTCCAAGCAAACTAATTCAACACAATTTGCATCTGCTTGAATTGAATTATCAATCAATTCGGCCACTGCATAAGCAGTATTTTTATAACCATTATCTCTCATAGCTTCTATCGCAAGATGAGCTGGTACATATGTTTGTTCTAATACCTTTGAATTCACGTCCATACATCCTCCCAGTTATTAAAAGATTCTGCCACTGAAGAAAATCCTGGTAAATCTTGATCAACCACCGTTATAATTTCAGCAAATTCATTTCCCCCGGCTTTAGTACCTCTTATCGCTCTTCCAATCATTTGACTGTATAAAACTAAAGATAAAGTCGGTCTTGCAATAATTGCAGCGCTTGTCATCGGAGCATCAAAACCTGTAGTAAGTACTCCATAATTGCAAATTATCTTTGGAACATCTTCTTTATTTTTAAAGTTGGTTATAATCCTTTTTCTATCTTGATTTTCTGTTTCTCCTGTAACAGAATGGGCATTGTAGCCTCTTATCCTTAGCATAAGAGCTAGCAAGTTAGATGATTCAACTGAAGGAGCAAAAACAAGTATTCTCTTATGTGTACTTGTTATTTTTTCAATTTCATACAAGATCATTAAATTACGTTGCTCATCTTCCCCAAGTTTTTTTAATAAATGTAATGGCAAATCATTTAATGTTGACAACATTTTAATCTCCGATGTAGAAAAATTACTATTATGATAATAAAGTTGTCTCGATTGTACTTCTGCTAAATATCCTTGTTCTATCAAATAATCAACAGGGTTTTCATACCCCTCAACTTCTAATTTCACCTTTTTCTTTGAAAAGAATTTAGCTAATTTTGCATCTGAATCAATATCATTCCAAGTTCTACCTGGTGTTGCACTTAAACCTAATAATTTCTTATTCTTGCCTATATAAAATAATGTATCTAATATAGATTGATAAGTTGGAGCAATCGCTTGGTGTGCCTCATCCATAATTATTAAAGAGCTTTTTATCGCAAGCTTACTAATGAAATCTATGCCATCTTCACTCTTTGCTTTGCTTACTAATTTTTGCAATCCGGCTACTAAGAAGCAATCATTATAAGTGAAATCTGTAAAGGAATTCTCTCCCCAATATCTAAGTACTTGTATTGGTCTATTCCCTAAATATGACCATGCTTTTTGAAATTCTTCTACAGCCTGTTGACACAGTTCTTCACTAGCAGCTAGCCAAACTACCACCGTTGGTTCATTATTGCGTAAATGTTCAGCTATTACATTCATAGCTGTTCTTGTTTTCCCTGAACCTGTAGGCATATGCAATAACACCCTATTAGGCTGCTTGCTTAACATTAATTGTGTTGATTTTACTGCAATCCTTTGATGCGAAAACATTTCATAATTACTGGTTGCAATAGTCTCGGAGTCAGACCTAGAAAAATTATTGTCCTCTTGAGAACTTTTTGAAGGCAAAACATTAAAATAACGGTAAAATACTAACTCTTTATCTGTTCCCTTTTTTAAATTCATATTTTTTAAAACTGTATAAGGATCGCTAAAATCAATATTTAATAACTGACACAACAATTTGGCCTCATCTATTCTTAATAAATCGATTATCAAATTCCTATATCTTTTAGTTGATAATAATTTCTCAGCCCCAACATGGTTTACAATTAAATTTCTATAAAAAGAACTATTCACAGGTTCTTTATATAATAATTTCATTAATTTTAGTAATTGAGGTTCTAAAAGATTCTTAAAGCTGTGTTCATCCATTCTTGATAAAATATTTTCAAATCTCATGAAAACACCTCAATTAAAAATATTGTCCAAGTAAAATATTACCAGTATTTTAGTGCGATTTCTATAGTCAATAACAAAAAGTACTAATTTTATGACACTTATTCATTTTTTTACTTATGGACATTAATTCTGTTTGTCTTTTTGATTGAATTGACATGGCATAATAAATTTCCAGAAAAATTGTAGTTTTTTAGCATTACGAGATATAGTTTATAATCCTTATTTGCTCTACCTCATCCGCTAAACTAATTTCATCAATTCATGAATAACTCTATCAAATGGGAAAACGTTTAACAGTCAAACATGGTGATGCCAGTCCTTTAATAACAAATAAATAAAGAGAAGGTAGAAATCCACGGACTGGATTTTTACCTTCTTTTTTTATTTATGTGCTTAGTCAGACAAAGTATTTCTTATCATATTTATTTTACTCCATTCGAATACCAATTGATTCTATGTAATGCTGGGCGTTTTTCTTCTGAACTTTAAATAATTTCCATTATTAGCAATGGTCTAACCAACTTTTAAATCAATTCCTGGTATTTAAAATATTATATCCGTCTATTTCTGCACAGACCCCTACATCAACTCTTGGAAGTTACTCAATAGCAATTACGGAAACACTCATGTTCCTCACAAGGAATGCTTAATGATTTAACCTACACGTTTAATTTATAGTTTTAGAAAGTTACAATAACAGCCAAAAGGAGGTGTAATAAAATGAAAAAATTAATACAATGTTTAAAATGCAGCAGGCGATTACACAGTTCAGATTAGAAGATCTTAAAACAGAACAGCACGATGCCGATATGCGATGATTGTGAATTGAGAGAGTTAGAGAAGAAAATAAACAAAGAAAGTGTGAGTGGCAAAATAAGAATATAAGACACTTACTTCAAGAAATTATACATTTGTAAAAAGGAGCGCGCCGATATCCGCGCTTCTTGTCCACATGGATGGAAGTGCGAAGACGCTTCCTCTGTTTTCTACCTTAAGACTTCTAAACAACTTATATTCTATAATTATTCTCTGCTGGATTTCGTAGAATACAGTCAAAGGCCAGAAAAAAATCGGATTGGATTTCTACACTTGAAGCGCGAGAACCGTCCCCATGCTCTTTTCCGATACATGTTCCACGGACTCTGAAAGAGGAACATACCAGCTCGGGTCATTGGCATTCGCTGACAATTGATCGGATAAAACATCTTTCGCACGCACCATACTCCCACACTCCTATACAATTTATTAATAGTACTTCTCGGAGAAATAAAGTTCTCCTGCATAGAGTGATTCAATAGGTGTATGTGCCTGACTAAATTAATGATTTGCATTCAATGAAAGCTCTCCATAATTCTACTGAACATCAGCCATCCGCTCTTTTTTCCATTTGAATAGGAAAAGTGTTCCGCTTATCAGTAAGATTCCAGCTAACGTGGCTGGGAGGAATGCTTTGGATAGGTGGATGGTGGTCAGGTCTTTGACTAGATAGTCGATCCCCCATATAATGAATAGCCCCGCGAGCGGGATTTGCAGGCCGATGTTGGTCATGTAGTTCGGTGCGGTGCTTGAGATGAAGGCGACAATCAAGAGAACCGCGATTCCCATACTATACATGCTGATGACGGATAAGATGATGTACTGCAAGAAGGTCAGGTCCCACCAGGAGACAAAAAAGCTGAAGATGGAGCTGACTTTCTGGTCCATAAACTGCGCCGTATCATTCCCTCGGTACATATAGAAAAAAACCAGAAACTGAACGGTCATAACTGACATCACTGCAATGAAGGCGGCAGCGAGCTTTTTGTAAAATAAAGGACGGCCGACTTTCATCGTATACTGCAGCAGGTTCATATTATTCCTGCGGTCAGCCATATACAATGGCGTGACGACGATCATCACACTGATCAAAATCAAAATGGCCAAGTTTCCTGAGAGATTCTTATAATTTTCAAAGACCATATGAATGAAGTTCGCATAGGCATCGCCGTTAACAAGCAACGTATCCACGCGCTTTGACTGCTTTTCATTCAATTCGATGCTATACGAGCCGTAGTGCTCAGGATGTTCATACAAATCAATGAGATATTCTCTTGCCTCCAGCTCCCATATGACGTCCACTTCATCCTCAAACATGACCTTGGAGTGGAGCGCATATTTTTTTTCATCCTCCAAATCAGCTTCGCCAAACTCCTCATACGTCCCCATGCCAGCCGCTTTCATGTCAGGCTGAGACTGCAGGTACTCCGTAGCGTCTCCCACTCTTTGCTCATACACCTTTTTAAAATCAGCGAAATCCTTCTTATCCATGGATAGCCCGTATTTTGCGGCCATCTCTTCCCCTACCTTGAATTCATCCCGGGCAGGCCTGCCATTCGGGAAGACTTTGAAGTCAAACACAATATATAGCTGATAAAAAATGATACTGACCAGCACGAGCAAAAGCATTATTTTCAACGACATGATCTTCTTCAGTTCATTCCAGATAATCCTCATGTATGCTCTCCTAACTACAAATTCCGAGTGTGAAATTTCTTCATGCTAAACCATGCAGCGAAAATGAACAGCGCCAGCCATGTGCTGACCGTCATGATTCCATAGTACTTAAAAGACGTAAATGCGCCGCTTTCCATCCACCATTTCTTAGAACCAAGCACCAGTGCTGATGGGTTAAACGTGCTGTAAAGAGACAACACCGAATCATTCGGCATTTCCGCCGGCACAAGCACACCCAGCCCAAACAAAATGGCAAATACAATGAACACAACATAACTGTTCTTCATCCATAACGAAAGCACGAAGGTGATCACTGTGAAAAGCACCTGCAACAGGAAAATCAACAGAATCCCGAGCAGGAAATATTCAATAAAGCTGAAATCCCACCAGCTGATGAATGGATGGCCATCTGGCTCGATTAAGAAGCCCGTGCTGATCGGGATATGCCACAGACGCGAATAATCAACGAGTAGAAAATAGCTTCCGAAAGTGGTGACAACGAGGAACATCGTCACGATGCAGGCAGCACTTAAGGCAGCCAGCAGTTTATTCCACATCAGCCTTCTCCCCCGCTTTGTGGAAAAAGCCACAAGGTACGACCTTTGATCATATTCGTAATTCGTCACATAGGCGGTGAACAGGACGACGAGGAGCATCGCCTGGATGATGACGAAGCCGAACAACGTCTTAAATACGAGCGAATGGCTTCTGAAGACTTTTCCAGGGAGAAACAGTTGCACATGATCCTGGTTTGCTTTAATTTCCTCCAGCCTTGGCACCAATTTTTCGTATTGCCGGCGGACTGTACTGGCCGCCTCACCTTTTAATCCATACAATTTTATTTGTTCCTCGGCACTGGCAAGGAGGTCCAAGTTTTGATATTTCTCTTCAATCCCTTCCGCCGTGGAGACAATCGATTTTTTTATATTAAGATCACCGATTTCTTCCACTTCTTTTTTCGGAATTTGACCTGATTCAATGGAAGAATAGTAATTTTCCGGCTTGAAGAATTCAGATGGAGAAGCGAAATCCTTGCCGTTCCGCTCATTCCAGTTCTTCAAATCCTTTTCATACGAATCTTTTAAATGTCTCCGCGCATCCTTGTCCATCAAGGCTCCATACTCATCGATGATCTCGTTCAGCTTCGCGACGTCCTTGCTATTCGGTGCATCAACATAGATAAGGAACAAATTAAAGGCAGTGAAAATCAGGAGCAAGGCGAGCACAATAGGCGATGTGACAATCTTTTTTAATTCCATTTTAAAAATCATACGCTAGCCCTGCAGCATAACTTCATCTTGATAGGTGTGGAGGAATACATCCTCGAGGTTCGGCCTTACTGCCCTCCACTCAGGCTGTGCCGGCTCCTCACTCAGAAACCGGATATACATCATGCCGCTCTCTTGTTTTTCAGATAACGAAAAATACTTCTTCCGAAACGCTGCCGCTTCCTCGTATTTCACCTCTGTTTCGTAGACTTGCCCGGCAAGCTTTTCACAAATACGCGAGATGGTGTCCTGATAGAGTATCTGCTGGTCTTTGATCATGATGATTTCATTCGCAATCGACTCCACATCCGATACGATATGTGTCGACAGAATCACAATCCGTTCCCTCGCAAGATCGGTCAGCAGGTTGCGGAAGCGGACACGCTCCTTTGGATCAAGCCCTGCTGTCGGCTCATCAAGGATAAGGATTTTCGGATCATTGAGCATCGCCTGGGCAATGCCGACGCGCTGAATCATCCCGCCGGAAAACTTCTTCATTTTCTTGTCAGCGACATTCTCGAGCGCTACCAGCTTCAATAACTCCTGCACCCTTGTCTTAGCCGTCTGCCGCTCAATCCCTTTCAACGCAGCAAGGTAAAGCAGGTAGGCTGTCGGGCTATAATTTTTGTAATAGCCGAACTCCTGTGGAAGAAAACCGAGAATCTCTCTGTACTCTTCGTCAAGCTTGATAATGTCCTTGCCGTTATAGATAATCGATCCGCTTGTTGGAAACAGCAAGGTGGTGAGCATCTTAATCAACGTCGTTTTTCCAGCACCATTGGGCGCAAGCAACCCGTAGACACCATTGCGAAATTCAAGATTAATATTATTTAAAGCATTGAACGTGCCAAAATTCTTTGTCACATTTTGAACAATCAACATTTATAGGACCCCTTCAACGTTACGGAATGTAAGAAAGTATTTTAATCGGCGAACATATAGATAGAGACAGCCAGCCGAAACGGCAATATACACATAGAACGGAATCTGGCTTAAGACGTTTGCATACAAATCATTGCTGAAATAGGCCAGCCCTAAGTTGATGAGAAGCCATCCGGCCATTGGCACATAAGAGGTTGCCAGCTTTTTCACTTTTTGTATGATGTATAAATAGGATGTGGAGAACACACTCAATGAGCTGATCGAAATGAGGACCGCTTCTCCCATGTTGAACGTTTGATAACATACATGCAAAATCAGGATATATGAGATGTTCAGCAGCGCAGCCAGGATACTGAAAACCAGCATCCGAAACGCAGCCAGCTGGTAAGCGTGGTATTTACACGTCATCTCTACAGCAAACGTATCCCTGTTGCCCGGTTTCACGAGACACAGTGCGGCAATTAGCATGTACAGAATTGGCGACAAGATAAACAGATAAGAATACAGCCCACTCACATCCATTCCGCCATTTAGGACATTGAACAGCGTGAACACCATGACAATGGAAGCAAGAAGCATTGTGAAAATAATCTCGGTTGCATCACGGAACACATACCTGAAACCGAGATGCTTATACATCTCCACTAAATGCTCATGAAATGCCTTTGGTTTTATAAGCCCCTTTGACACGATGAATGCAATCTCGCTTTTTCTCATCGCCTCGTCCGGGTAGTCTACAGTCCACTTATCATCCCTCAACACGCTCAACCTCCATCCGCTCTTTTAATTTTTTCATGACATGATAGTACCTCGTCTTCACGGATGACTCCGGTCTATCAAGCAAACTCGCAATCTCCTGGAACGTGTACTCAGCAAACAGCTTCAGCCGCATTACTTGCTGAGAGAAAGCATCCAGTTCATTCATGAACGCACTGACCTTCTCAATCACGTCCCTGTACTCAAGCTCCAGCGTGAAATCATGCTCCTGTGGAACATCCACTTCCTCCATCGAATCGACAATCCGCTCATACCTGTAGCTCCGCGAGCGGAAATAATCCACTACATGATTCGTCGCAATCCGATACAGCCATGACTTGAACGAACCCCTGTCCACATCAAATCCGTGAATCGACTGCAACATCCCTATGAAAATCTCCTGCGTCAAATCCAGAGACAGCTCCTTATTGAACGTTTGCTTGTACACAAACGAATAAATCCGCTGATAATAGAACGAAATCAGCTCATTTGCAGCCCGCGCATCTCCCTTTTTCTGAATCTGCCTAATCCAAGCGTATTCCATCATAATGTCTGTCCTTATCCTGTAAAATGATTCCTTCACTCTTCTATTCGTAAAATGAAGAAAAATAGTTTTAAAAATTTACCAAAAGATATAGATCACCCTAGAGAAAGAAAAAGACGCCTCCCTAGTCGTATAACTGCGCCAACAGTTATACAGGAGACGTCCCACGAAAAAGAAACAGATGACCAGCTGATTGAAAACCTCTTTCATAGCGTATTAGGTTAGAGTTGCAGCGAGGATTCCTTCTATTGGTTGTGAAAAGGCATGTTGATGATAAGGATTTAGAATGTAAAAACGATATTGCGTATTCTTTATTAGTAAGTTAATTCATCTTTATGATTCTTTTCTATTGAGATTTCATCCACACTTTCATATGTTTCTTCACTAAAAGGTCTTTACCTCTTTATCTTTACCTATTTGTGAAAAAAAGGAGTTAATCCCGCTGCCTCAAAACTTCATTTACTTATGATACGGTTCAGCGTAACGTTTCTACCAACAAAAGAATTTTTTTAAGGGTTAACGTCTAACATAAAAAAAGATATGAGATTAACTCATATCTTTTTTTAAAACCTATAGGTCTCATTTTATTGACTATAGTCATTAGAAATTATTATTATTTCCTAATTTCCAAAGAAACATTCAATTCCATGTATATATTTTTTCAAAAAAACCCATACTCAAGCTATCAATGTTAATAGGAGAGTGGGTAATATGGGGAAATTTTTGCTGAATTTTATAGGGCCAGTATTTAGACAGGTTCCAGCTAATAATCCTTTTTGCGATATTATTTATTATCAATGTACTAACTGTAATGTTTTCTTTAAAAAAACCCAAAAACAAATAAAGAAGTTTCTTTGCAAACGTTGTAATACTAATAGAAGAATTGAACGCTTAGTCGCAATTGCACTTAAGAAAATAAATCATAGATACTATACTAAGTCCGAATATACAACTTCTAATTGCAAGTTAATAGGTAAACTTAGATACGATTATGTATTATTTTTTAACGCATTTTTTGAATCACTTACTCCAAGTTATAACGTACCGTTCATATTTATTGAAGTATTGGAATACAATCATGCTTATGATGAAAGTAGCATTAAACAACTAATTACAAATACATTAAAGTTAAAATATGCCATGTCTTGCAATGCACCAATTATTTATTTTAAAGAGTTATCCCCATATCCTAAAAAAGAGGAATCAATTATTGAAGATGCTATTAGACAGTTTAATGTTGATTTCTTAAAAGCCGAACAAATTAACAATCTAAAAGGTGATAGATACTCTTTTTTATTAGAGTCTTTTTATAAAAAATCAGATTATTACCGCAATCTTTGCATATTAGAAGAACTAATTGAGCTATATCATAAATTTGGAGAAAAAGTTCCTGAAGATTTATTTGAAAAAGTAAAGTCTAAAAGACCTCAGACCTGAACAAAAGTAAAAACAAACTCTGATATATTCAGAGTTTGTTTTTTATTGCAACTTTATCGTCTACTTTATATCTTCCTTTTCACGTTGTTGGGTAATAACTTGCCTTGATGGTGAACTTTTTTTCTTTTTCTGCGATTTACCTGTAATCAACATATCATTCAACAATTCTTCCCATTTCGCTGCTTCTGTCTCATATTCAATACCTGCAAAAGATTTTAAAATTGCTTCGACAATTACTTTTGCTCCATCCGGCGGAACGGCCATTCCTATTTGTCGTCTTACGCTTTCCTTTCCGCCTAAGAATTCAAAATCATCAGGGAAAGTTTGTAATCGTGCTCTTTCACGGTTAGTCAATGCTCTTGGTTCCTTGTAATGGTACATATGCGTACCACCACCGCCAGAACCAGTAACAGTGTATGCAGGCGTCTTAGGATGCAAACGTTTATAAATATTTGATAACTTAGCACCTTTGACATTTAGTCTTAAGTGTTCTGGAATCTCTTCTGACCAAGCATTCCCCCCAGGAGGAATCCAATTAAGCATATCTATTACTTTTTTCTGGTGCATAGTAAACTCATTATTAAATGCATCCTTTTCAATAGGAGGACACTCCAAAGCCTGTCTTGCATTTTTCCATGAATCACGGTCTTTAAACGGCGCTTTAGGAACTTTAAATGTCCATCCAAAATCTTTACGGATGCCAACTATAATTATACGATGACGTGATTGCGGCACTCCATACTCCTGAAATTTATATAAGTGGGGAGTGATATTATATCCTGCTTTCTCCATTTCTTGCAGGATTTTAATAAAAGCTTGACCTTCATTAGCACTTTCCAATCCGCCAACATTTTCTGCAATGAACCACTTTGGTCTATGATGATTTAATACTTTAATTCCATAAGTATATAAAGGTCCATAGTCACCTTCTAATCCTTTAGACTCTCCCACAATGCTGTAGTCATTACAAGGAAAACCAAATGCAAAAGCATCTATCTTTGGTAAACTGGCAACATCTAATTTTCGCACATCGCCGCATATAACTGATTCAGGATTCTCTGGACAAATATTATGCCGAAAAGTATTACATGTAGCTTCATCATAGTCATTAGCCCAAGCGTGCTCAACTTTAAAAACTACTCCATCCTTTTCAACTTGAGCCATTTTTGCCCCAAGCGTTAAACCACCAGGACCGCAAAACAGCTCTCCTTTTTTAAATATCATCTATGAAACATCTCCATGTGTTCGTACTTTGTTCGCACCTTACATTATACACTACAAATATATAGTTGAAAATAAACAACTACTACCTAAAAAACCCCGCCAAGGGGTCTAAATTGAGTCTATATCTGTCATGGTTATAGCTGAGTTCTTTTTGAAGAGTAATCTCAGGTTATAATGATTAATTTCTCTGGCATAATTGCGTTGAAGCAATCTAATTAAGTTTCGAGCACTAATTACACTGCCATCAATATTTGTTCGTTCATTTATATTTTGAATTTGAGATTTTATATTACTGCCAAAACCATCAGCAATGTACATAAAGAACTCAAGATTTTCATGTAGACGTTGATAGGAAGGTATGTAATTATTCACCATTCGATTTCTATGGTCATTATTAATTACGTATTTTCTGTATGCTTTTGTATCAATAATTCCTGAAAAATTTGATGGTGACTCAACAAAGATATCTGGATGTAAAGCGTGGTTACCTACATGTTCTGAATTAAATCCTAACTGCTGAAATATGCCTCGAGTTGCACGCTCAAATTCAGTTGCAAGCTCCGTTCCGCTTATTGCCATATTCATATAGCTTGCTTCAAATTGCGAGAAAGTATCTGGACGAAAACCATCTAATGCATCCTCAACTTCTCGAACACTATATCCTGTAGATTCAGCTATTTCTCTAACCAAAGAAGCAGTGTAGTTGGCAATTGGTCTTGTTCCAGCAATATGTAGCAAGTCACTTCTAATACGTCTTTGTTTATATAGAGAATCTGTTACTGTTTGTCCTCCAAAATTACGATTATCTCTGTTCTGCCCTGGACCTAAGCCATAATTTCTCTGAAAATTTTCAAGTCCATATGGATGGTTTTTATCAAGTTGCCGCAGACTTGTACCATCAGATAGAATTGCTTCTACTTTAGCAATACTGCCAGGGATTATATATATACTTCCTTTAGGGTTTCTATTTATAAGTTGTGTGTATTCTAAATAGTTTATAAATGTATTCGCTATGTCCTCTAAGTAAGATATTGTAGCAGCTCTTAAACGAGTCCCCGTGGTACTACTTGGATATCTTTCATCAAAATCAGTTGGTAATACACCATCCCCATTTGAACGATAACTAACTATTCTTTGTACAACGTGTTCAAAACAAGCCGTTGTTTCATTATCTCCTTCAGTAATAACAAACCGTCCAATTTCTTCTTTAGAAAGGTCTCTAACTCTGTTATCAGCCAGTAATCTGAGTAGAAATCTGAACGGCCTTATTTGGAAGCGATTATTTATATCAACCCTACTTCTAACAGAATAAGGAGAGGGATATTGAAGTTTCATTAATTGGTTCGTAATTATAGGAACTGGTGGTTGCCCAGAAAGCAACGCTTCCCCTGCTAAAGTTGTTCGAACTAAATCTGTATTGGTTTCCTTAAAAATAAGACCTAAGTTGAAAAGCCAGGCTTCATAAGTTCTTGCTCCTCCAGCTCTTCTATCCCGTCTTTGACCAGTTCTTTTTAATCCATATCGCTCTAACTCTTCTTCAAAATCCAGTTGCCGATTTAAGTTGTTACTCCAAATATCACCCAATGTTTGAAGTGTAAATAATGAAAGCACGTCAACTACTGGGTAAAGTTTTCTTTTGTTCCGTGGTACTTGCCAGTTGTTTATCATATTCAATCCTCCAGTTGTTCGTAAATCAGTGCAACACTATAGTCTTTATTATAGCAAGTTTTACCATAAGAATCTTAGTTATCAATACATGTTTTAACAGTTTTACAAACTGTTAGGTATCGAGATCCTCTCGATACCTTTTTAGCTAAACCCTTATAGAACACTTTTAGTATTTCTATGTCGCTTTACTTAAGTGATAATTCTCGTGTAGAAAATATTAGGAGGTATGTATATGGGGTATAAGGATTTGTTTGTTGATTACTCATCAATGGATAAAAGTGAAATAAAAATATACGAAGAGAAACGTTTAGCATTATTAAAACAAAAATCACCAGAGCTTTATAAAAGGGAAATTGAAAAGAAAGCAAAGGTTCACAGACTTCCAAAGTTAAAGTACAAAAAAGTACTTTCACCATCTGATAAAACAATTTTTGCAGAAAGATTGAATAAATCTCCGTTTGCTCAATTCCATAGGGCTAATGTGATGTTAAGAAATGTAAATCTTAATATTACGTTAAATAATTATCTTGACGCTGTTCCTCGTCTAATGAAAGTAGATATAAGAAAAATTTTAAATTTAAAAATAAAAATTAATGAAAACTTTTCTTGTGGTCTTATTAGAGGCAATATTGCCTCCATTAACTATGACAAAGAAGAAAACTGGAGGTATTTTACAAGAGACGAACGTTACACTGAAGGATATGTTTTAGGAATTATTGACATTATTCAAATTATTTTCGGTTATAACCAATTTCAGGCAATTAATCTCTTGTGTGGATTTACATCTATCAAGGTTAAACAAGCAGAATGGGGGAAAAAACAATGCATAAAGTATTATCAAAATTTAGGTATCATTAAACGTGCACAGCAAATGATTGGGGAACAGTATCCTATTCTTTATAAATATATTAAACGGCATTTGTATGTTTTAGATGCATTAAATAATCAAGGGTTATTAAGTATTACGTCCGAAGAAATGTCCTTTGAGGGTAATGGTGTATTCTTTACATCTTCACGTTATATTGAGAAGTATTTAAAGACTGTGGGTATAAATAAGAGCTATACTAATATTAATAAACTTATTAATATGTTCACTGCTATTGGTTTAGTAAATAAAATTCCATTAAATAATCTTTCACTTAAATTACAAGAAGAAACAAAAAAATATCTTAATATTAAATCAACCCAAGTTGTAAAGAACTATGAGGTAGATAAAAAGCATTGCCATCCTATATCTTTCTATCAAATTCCCCGTTTAACAGCCAATGTACTATATGAAGCCGAGAGACGAGTGAAATTGTTAAAAGAAAGAAAAATAAAAGCAACGGGTGTAATCATCACAAATAACGCAGTAAAAACAGCGTTAGGTGATACTGTTTATAATTCTTTGTTCCTCAACAGATTAAGTTTTATTAAAGGAATTGAACGAGCTAAAACCAAACAAAGAAAACTTGTTTTAGAAAATAAAAAGGACCAACATTAAAAATGGTTGGTTCTTTTTTTATTACAATGAACAGATGTTAAAAGTGCCACAATAAATAACAATACATCATAGTATTAACATATAAGGTTATATGTTTTATGATGGGTGTTTTATGACGTTACATCATTAGGGTTTATGTTTTTAGATGTTTATTAGTTTTTATATTACATATAGGGTTTTCACATTAGAGCTTTCTGACGTTAAATTAAGATGTATTAATATAGAAGAATTATTGTGGCACTTTTACACGTAGTAACATATACGCTTTTATGCCGTAGCATTTATATCTTTATGGTTTATTAATGTTTTAGTTGAAAGAGGGGTTTTACAGGAGAGCTTTTTGACATTGAAATAAGATGTATTATATAGAAGAATTATTGTGGCACTTTCTTATTAACACGGGAAGAAAATAAAACGAATCGGCTGTGGCCGATCCGCTTTATTTTCTGATTAAATTACAGTACTTTATCCCTTCAAGATAGCGATTAGTTAGATTATAATTAGCAAAATGAACTTCAATATACTTTTCACATATGTCTTCACTAACGTTCCAGTTTTTTAAAATCACTTGAAGTTGCTGGCCTTTCATTTCTTTAGAAATATAATCTCTCACTTTTTTGTAAGCCTTATTTTTTAGATTAGAATCTGCTTGTTCATCTAAAGATATTACTCCTATTTTCAGTTTGAAATTTGAACTTCCTATAAACAAGTCATTGTTTATATATCTTGCAAACATGTGAAAGATAGAAGCAATTTGTGTACCTATTTTATAAATATTTTGATGATTATTTATATCAAAGATTAATACAGTTATAGTGAACACATCTTTTACTAATTTGATTTGGCTAATATATGAATAGCCATTTAACATGCTATCTATATTGTATTTGTTGAGTTTATTGTATTTATCATTAACTCCTCTTTCGGTTATTGGAAGCTCATAATAACGCTCTTGTATCGTTTCTAAACTGTTTTCTGTTCCAGATAACAGTTTCCCATTACCTTTTCCGACAGAAGCTTTTGAACCCTTTTTAAGTCCTTGCATCTTCTTTTCGTTTACGTCTTGAAGACTTTTAATATCATACTTTACAGCGTCTACATCAAAATATTTCTGTACAAACACATCATTCCAAGTATTCAAATACTCTAATCCTTTATTTTTATTAAAAAGAATTGTACTTTTATCATCTCGCAACATTTTATTGATTGACTCATAACAAACATCAATATGATGTTTGTTTAAACGTGGGATAATCTTATCCAGTATATAAGAATTCTTAAATAGAGATATCAGTATTCGTTCATTTGTATTTGCTTTAGGAACTGCTCCAACGGCTGCGCTATTATTCTTTCCTTCTATGAAACGTATTCCATACTTCCTCATGGTTAGAAAGTGCAACTGTGTAGTCTTTCCAAAAGCTATAAATGGTTCCTTCCGTAATATATTCGCTTCTATAAGGTCTTTAATTTCATTGTGAAAATGTGAGTAGCTTTTAGACAATCCCAGAGCCTCCGAATACTGGTGCAATTGTTTAAATAGCATAACCTTGTTTCCGTAATGATAAATAATTTTCAAATATAAACTGTATTGTTTACATACCGTTTCTTTTCTTTTTGTGGTAACACTCATAAATACCCTCCTTTTTGATGCGGTTCGGCGTGGCCGATCCGCTCATAAATTTATACTCTTGTTGTTTCATATTCAGTTTTCATTATTTCTATAAATGCCTCTTTTGCTTGAAGCTCTTCTACACCATAATTGTTAGTAATAACTTCAAATGAAACCTGAAGCCCTTGTTCATTTGTGTATATACCATCTGGCATACTAATTAACCCCTTGCTTAACATATCTTCGTAAATAATGGCCATTTGTTCTTGTCCCTGGTTTTTAAGCTGATAAAAGTACTCAAGCAACTTCTCCCTTGCTTGAGTCTCAGTTTGCCAAGTTCCACGTGTAACTTCTGAAAGAGAAAAATATTTATTAGATATTAGCAAGTCATGAGCGGGACTTTGAGCATGGTAGTGATTCCTTAAAGCCCACTTACTCTCTGCAAGTTCTCTGCCTAACTTAGTTAATTTATATGCTTCCATCTTGGTCTTTCCCTCTTTAATAACTACCTTTTCTACCAATTTATCCCTTACATAATTTTTAATTCGACTATTGGCTAAACCACACTGTTTTAACTGTGCATCACTGACATGGCCAACTTTAGATAAAGCTGTAAATGCTAATTTGTCTCTATTAAAGAATTGCGTAATATATGGGGTGATTTTTTTAGGCATTTTATCTTTTCTCCTTTCTCTTTTTATTTTTTCTTTTGTGGCTCCAACGAGCCACTTGCACACGTGAAGCTTTCTTGCCAATTCTCGTAGAGACAGGCAAGAAAAGTTGCTGAACCGTGCAACTCCCAAGGGGCGAGTGAATGGCTCTCGTTGGTAGTGAGTGGCGTAGCCCGAACGGTGGCAACGCCAACCATAAGAGAGATTGGCGTTTCCTAATGAGCCAATCCCGTAGGGGAGGCGAATTTGGAACACGCCCCATGAACGAAGCCCCTCTTCCCGATGATGATATTATAGTAAGACACGGTGGTATTTATAATGGATAGCTCGGTATTATCTATACCGAGCCTCTTCCTGAAAAATTAGATAAATAAAGGAGTAGACCACCTGCTGATGCAGGTGATCTACTCCTTTATTTATCCTTATCATTTGGACCTAATTCTTTTTTATAAAATCTTTTTTCACATAGATACTGTTTCAAATCATTAGATACATTTTGTTTGTTATAAATGTCTTTATAAATCACATGTAGCATCTTTGCAATGTCATAAACCTTCTCCTCACTTTCTGTCGGGTAAAATTCAGATATTGTTTGAAAGGAACTACTCCTTTCTTTAAAAGGTTCTATCTTTCCGATACTTATCGCAGCATACACAGCCAATACTGCTGTATCTCGTCTATAACTGGTAGAACCCTCTGAATGGTGATATAAAAGTTCTTTCTTTAGTTCTCTTAAAAAAACGAAATAAGGCACTTCTTTCATTTCCAACTCCCACACCAAAAACAACATCTATTTTTATGATTCTTTAGGAACTGAATAACTTCTTTATTTCTTTTTTGAATTTCCCGCGTAGCTGGTGAAACAGTAGGCATCGGTATTTGCACCCTTGGTGTTACCTCAAATTTTTTTCTTGTTCCCTTTTCTTTTTCACTGTTTGGTTGAATATCATCTAAGCACCTCTTTAATTCTCTTATTGACTCTTTTGATAGTATTGAAACGAGATAATCTAAACCCACGTTTGTAAGGACACTTGAAATAACAGCTTGTTTTTCGTCATCTGTCCAGTCAAGGTCCCCATTAATAATTTCTATTCGTTCTGGTAACCTTTCAATATCAGAAAGTGAGATTTTTTTACTTTTAGATAAAGGGTTTATATTGCTCATTTTATTTCCTCCATATTATTTATTTACCCAAGTTTCATCAGAGCCACATTTATATACGTAAAAAGCCTTGACTATAAACTACGAATTTTTAACGTTTTTTTTTACGTCAAAAATCACAGGTTATAGCCAAGGCTTGCGTTTTTCAAGGTATACAATTTATTTTCTTTATTGTATATATCTATTAATAACTATGTCCATAGTCTTTAATGTATAAACTCCTAAAGAAGGTTTTTATCCAATGGTCATTTTCTCTAAATATTCTTTTAGTTCAATGAACGTCAGGTACCTTTCGTCTTCTTCCTTAATGCCTGTACACATATCTTTCAAGCTCTGAATTGTCCTCAATTGGCTTTCATTAAAATAATCGGGAAAAGTAACAATCTCTCCTTTAACAATCATAGAGTGGCTTTCGCTTAACTCAAATGCTTGATAATAGAGGTCTATTAGTTGACTATCTACAACAGGTGTTTCTAAAACGTGTATCCACTCTTTGTCCTCAACCGTAATAACATAAAACATCTCTTTTGCAGTATTTTTCATCTTGTGTAGACTGTAAATTTTCTGCAATACTTCACCTAATCTTTTAATATCGAATTCTTGGTTATCTGTTATTTGTACAAGCTCTCCTACAATCCCTTGTACCGTCTCTTTCTCTTCTTCTGGAACTCTTTTTTGAATAGCACCGTTAATTACCGTGGTAATGTCTTCGTTTAGCTCAAACACCCTTTGAAGAGTTTCTATGTTAATACTAAGCTCTTTTGAAATACGCATTACAACACTAAAATTTGGATTTAATGCTTGTCCTTTCTCTATTTTTGATATGTAAGCTACATCAACATTAGTCCTTCTTGCTAACTCTCTCATGCTATAACCTAATTGATTACGTTTTGTATGAACTAAATCACCGAAAGTATTATTCAATATAACGACCTCTCCTTTAAAATATCTTCTATCATACATTTTACAAGATAAACTTGAAATTTACGCACTACAAAAAAATTAATGTTGACTATATTCAACAAAATAAGTAATATAAGTGTATAATAATGACAACAAAGTAAAAAAACAGTATATTAAAAAGAAGGAGTTACTCTTATGACTGATATTCAGATTAAAAACAGAAAGCACGTTTTGAACCAAAGAATTATCGAAAATATTGAATTAGGCTCCATTATGAAGACAGACGAAAAACGGGTCAAATCAGTAGATTTTATAAATACTCTTATTGAAATGATAAGTACTTATAATGTATCTCTTTTGATTGAAGATAACAAATCAGCATAAATTCTCGTTACAGTTTTTTTTATTATTTTCGGATTAGAAACGGAAAAACAAATTAAAAACAGAGAGGAATTAGAAAATGACTAAAATTATTAATGTTGTAGGATATCTAAGGGTTTCAACGGCTGAACAGTCAGAAGGATTCTCACTTGATGCACAAGAACACGAGATTAGAACTTATTGCACAAGAAATGGGTATAATTTGTTACGTATCTATAGAGATGAAGGTATTTCTGGCACAAGTATAGAAGAACGCATAAACTTCCAGACCATGTTACATGATATATCAGAAGATAGCAGTATTCACGCTGTTCTCGTATGGAAGTTGAGTAGATTAACTCGAAAACTATCTCATCTCCTTAATATCGTAGATTTATTAGAACAATTCAACACTGGTCTTATTGTCACGCATGATAACCTTGATACTTCAACATCCTTTGGAAAAGCTATTATTTCCATGTCAGGTATCTTTGCTGAGATGGAAAGAGAAAATATAGTATCTGCATGTAAACTGGGTATGAGACAACGAGCACGGGAAGGAAAATGGAACGGTGGGAGGGTCTTAGGATACAGAACTAACAGTAAAAAAGAGCTGGAGATAAATGAGGAAGAAGCAATAGTTGTTCGCGAAATTTTCAATCTTTTTGTTAATGAAAATTGGGGTTATAAAAAAATCGCTTCAACTTTAAATCATCGTGGCTTAAAAACGGTTAGAGGTAAAGAATGGTCTATAAACGGCGTGAAGCAAATAATAGACAATCCTATTTACGTGGGAATGATTAGATGGGGTGTCCATGAATTTTGGAACAAAAAAAGGAGAGCTGGAAAGACAGATAATTTCGTCTTGGTTCAAGGAAATCATATCCCAATAATTACTGAAGAAACATGGAATAAAGCAAAAGCAGTTCGAAAAGTTAGAGGTAAAAAACCAGAGAAAACTTATGAAGGAAACTTTTTATTAACGGGGTTATTAAAATGTCCTACTTGTGGCTCGTCAATGGTTTCACAAAGAGTTAAGAAGTATAAAAAGCCTGGTGAGTATTATCGCTATTATGCTTGTGGCAATAATATAAATAAGGGGCCTACTTCATGCAATAGTAACCTTGTTTATGCTGATTATGCCGAGAAATCTGTACTAAATAAGATTCAAGAGCTTGTATCCTCGCCTGAAATAATTAATTCTATAATTAATAAAATGCAAAAACACTCAGAAACGGACACCAAACCTCTTAATGAAGAAATAAAAAACTTAAAACAAGATTTAGAGAGAATTAAGGCAAAAAAAGATGAAAACTTCAAGTTGAATTTAGAAAATAAATTAAGTACACATATCTTATTCCAACAGTTGGAGTTCTTAGACGAACGGGAGCGAGAAACAAAAGAAAAATTGTATAAGTATAAAATGGATATAAATAATCTTCAATCACAAAGTTTATTAAATCCCAATGCACTACAACACATTCTTTCTGAATTCATTCAAGTATTTGAGACCGGGAAGCTTGAACAAAGAAAACGTCTATTACATTCAATCATTGACAACATTACTGTTTCTCCAGGTGATAGCCCAAACGAGCGAACTATCAATGACATTACATTAGTATTTGAGCCTCAAGAAATTGAGGCTCTTTCCTTCAAAAAATCTTTTGAGGCTACTTATGGTACGGTTCCCCCCGATTAATCCTGAACGCCCGATAAATCTGCTCAACTAAGACGAGCTTCATCAACTGATGCGGATACGTAATCTTCCCAAACGAAATCTTCTCATTCGCTCGCTTCATGACGGCAGCGCTCAATCCCAATGATCCGCCGATCACAAACGCGACCTTGCTTTTACCGTACGTCGCTAACCGGTCGAGGTTGGCTGCGAGATCTTCGCTGGAAACGGCTTTTCCCTCGATGGCCATGGCGACGACATGCACGTCGGCTCCGATTTTGCTTAGGATGCGTTCGCCTTCTGCATTTTTGACCATTTCCATTTCATTTTCGCTCAAGTTTTCCGGAGCTTTTTCGTCCGGGACTTCGATGACGTCAATTTTGGCGTATGGGCCGAGGCGTTTCAGGTATTCATCGATTCCCATCTTTAAGTACTTTTCTTTCAGCTTTCCGACACTGATGATTGATATATTCACAGGTGTACACCTTCCTTAGCAACATGTTATCCACAGAACTTATCCACATATGCACAAAATAGCCCATATATAGTGGGCGATCATGCGTTCGCCACTTTATATGTTGCAGTTATATTACAGTATTCACAGTTTGTTGATAACTCGTCTTTTCCTGTTAATAACTCAATCACAGGTGCCACTTCATACTCATCCACAATCACGTCGATCGCAAGCTCCACGTGCTCTTTGCAGCATTTTATGTCCACGATTATTTCCTCCTTACTTATCCACAATCCGGTATATTCATTGTTCTAAAAGTGTTGTATTGTAGCGACTTTGTAAATGCAAGCCTTGTCCACATGTGGAAAAACGAATGTTATCTCTTTCTATCCATTATCCACAATACCACAAATCTAAATCCAAAACCTGTGAGTTAAATTCGTAAATGCCTGATTGAAATATAAAAAGCACCTATCGTCCAAAATGACAATTAGATGCTTCAACTTAAGTTCTTTTAATTAGCCTTTAAATATTTCTTGGATTTTTCCTCTCCATATTAACAGCAACTCTAAAAATTGCTCTGTTTCGATTCTATTCTCATAAGGTTCTTCAATCCTATATGGGTTTTCAACTGTTGTAACATCTTTTTTTATAAATGCGCTTGTAGCATTTAATTCAATTTCAAAGTCCTCATAAACTCCGTTTATAACTTTTTTTATATCTTCAATATACTCATCTATCTCTTGTTCTGTAGTAATATCCTCTATAAAATCGGAAAATATTTTTATTTCATCAGGCAATTTTATTCTTAGTACATCAAGGTGGTCTCTATAAAGACTATATACGTACTTCATTTAATCTCCAATCAGCTTTACTGTTAAATCAGATATTTAGATCATGATTTAAGACACTTCAATTTTTAGTTTCAACAGCCATTTTCATTTGTTTGACTAATTTGGTTAACCACTCTATCGGATTCATATTCATAGCCGGAAAATATATTTCCGCATTGTTTTGTATGAGATTTTCTTTCTCTTCTTTTCCAATATCACTATTTAAAAATTTTTCACAGTCATTTATTGTATCCAACAAACATTCTTTAGTGGACTCTAAAATAAACTCATCCATTGCCTGTTCTGGAGATTGAATATCTTGATGAAATGTTCCACCTAAAAAATCTTCCACTTCTTCAATATAGGCATTATTTTTACTCATGTTTTTTCTCCCCTTTTTATTTTTCAGGATAGCCAGTGAGCACATAGTTGCCATTGCTGTCTTTTTTTAATATTATTTTAGCATTTGTGACGTTCTCAACTACTCCTGAATGTCTGGAGACACTTCTTCCAATTATTTGTCCATCTCCACGGAATCTTAATGGAAGGGTAGGTTTGCTATTCCGATTAGCTAGCCATTTTTCAATTTTAATAATGTTAGCTGGGTTATTTAAAACAATATGAACAACCTTCTCAGCCGTTTCCCTATCTTTAAAAGTCGACGAACCCATAATCTTAGGATTACTTTTCAAACGATTTAACAGTTCTTCATCAGACTTTCCAATATGCCTCTCTATTAAATGACCACCTTTTAACTCATGAGCAATTAAGCCTCCACCTGGAGCAAGAATACTTTTATCACCTTTATTGTAACTTTTATTATTTTCTACTGGATCGACATTTGATGCCTGATATATTGTATCTCGTTTTTCTACATCCCCTATATCTTTCATTCTAAAATACATCCCACCAGCTGTTGCAACTTGCTGGTGCGGAATAAACGCCCTTCCCAGCTGATTAATCTTATCCAAATAAGAAGCAGAGTTCTTCTTCACAACGTATTTGATGTCATTCGTTTCTGCTGCAATGTCGGCTTTGGTTAGCTTTGACGCTTTAGCGACTTTATCAATTCCTTTGCTGCCGAGTGCACCGACGGCGATGTTGGTTCCCATGTAGGTGAAGAACTCGGAGCGGGTTTCGGCGTTGCCGTTGATTACTTTTTCGTTCCATGATGCGGTCGTTTGATCCCACACGCCTTGTGCTGCTTCTTTTGGGTTGTTCCAGACATACTTTACGCCATCCACTACACCTTCTGGATTTTTCACCATGTCCACGACACCGTCGACCGTGTCGCCAATCGCGTTTCCTGCGCCATCCCATACACCGTCACCAACGGATTCGAACAGCCCTTTTCCCTTCGTTACTGACTTCACTTCGCTCTTTTCGGTGGCTTTCACTTCCCTAGCCTGCCGCTCCGCTTTTTTCTGCTCCACATAGCCCGCGGCTAGGATGGTGAGCTCGCTCTGAAGCTTATATACTTCACTCGTTTTGTACGCTTCAGCGTTGAAAAGAAGTGGGGAGATGTGTTCACCCTGTCGTGTGGCGTTCATCATTTCGGTGTACAGCAGGCTGACTTGGTCTGCCTGAACTTGGAGTGCTTTGTATTCCTTTGTCAGATTCTGATCGAGTGCGTGCACTTTTTCGACGGTTAGGTTGCGTTTCTTTTCCGCTGCGTTCATCTTCAGATCAAATTCATCGCCAGAGAACACCGTTAACGGAACAAGGTCGTTGATGCTTTTAATGATGGACTGCAATGCTTCCTGCTGGCTGGCGACCTGGTCCTTAGCAGTCTTAATGCCCCGCTCAACGTTTTGTTCCAAATACGGGATGTGAACAGTGGAGCTGCCCGCAAGCTCGGCATCCTCCATATAGCCGGGAATGCTTTTGAAAAACTCTATAGTCATGTCAATCAGCCGCAGCCAGGCGTCCACCACATCGCATTGCGCCCCGTAGAAGCCTTTAATCGCTTCGGCTCCGTGTCCTTGAAACTCACTGTCATTCACTATCTTACCAAACTCTTTTTTCAAACTTACAAGCTGTTCGTGCAACGTCTCATATGCTTGCGTTCGTTGTTCAGTCGCCTCTCGTAGCGTTGGCGATTCGTAAATGTTGGTTGCCATGGGTCACCGCTGCCCTTTCATATGTTTTCCGACACTCAGTTAAAAATTACCATTGTAGTATATACCCTGTGATTTGCCAGATAAACGGCCAAAGAGCCTGTTTATGTGCGGAATATGTAGTAAGACAGCACTGTTTTTTTGAGGTGCTGGAATTGTTGGCATAGAAAAAACCGTCACAGAGACGGTTTTGGCTTATGGTGCTAGTTTTGTGGAACGGCTGAAATCTGCCACTGTACCCCATATTGATCGGTTACTTGGCCGTATGCCGGGCTCCAGAAGGTTTCTTGAAGCGGCATAGTCACCTTTCCGCCTTCTGACAGCTTTTCAAATACCGTTTTTGCCGATTCAGCTGTATCAATATGGATGGCGATGCTCACTTGCTGTCCGAGCTGATACGGCATACCAGGGAATGTATCCGACAGCATGAGGATCGTATCACCCACTTTAAACTGAGCATTCATCACACGGTCTTTTGCTTCGCTTGGAATCGGATGATCAGGATCTTCCGGCATCTGTCCGAATGTTTGAAGCGATAAGATCTCTGCGTTCAATGCTTCTACATAAAAATCGACCGCTTCTTTACCGTTGCCGTTCGTCACGATATAAGGATTCACTGCTACAATCATGGTTACACCTCATTTTATTATTTTTCAACACTTATATAGTTCAATACTGTTAGTTGAAAACCTGCCATTTAAACGAGAAAGGATGAAAAGGGAGTTATATCGAATATAAAAATAGGTTCAGAAAGTGCTGATCTTATTACTTAAACCGTACAGTTCAGTTAAGTTATTTACACAAAATGGAGGGGATGATCTTGAGAAAGCCGAGTATATCAAATGTACTGAGTGGATTAAAAACTAGGCTAGATTATAAAAACTCTCTAACCATACAATCAAGTGACGGGCACCTTTTCGATATGAGTTTTATATTTAATCACCCCATAGACGAAGCTGTTCTGAGAATTTATGAAAACGTACCTGAAGACTATAAAAATTATCTTCGGCTGCACGATGGAACGAAATTCTTTTCTTCGGAATACGGCGCCTTATTCGGTATTTACTCATTAGAAGAAGCGTTAGGAATTGTAGAAAAGGTAAAGATGGGTGAATATGTACCAATGGAATATAAAGACGTTTGGTTCCCCATTGGTTATGTTCAGGATATAGGTGGACTTTACATTGATCTTTCAACAGATAACCATCATTTGATTGTAGTGGGTATCTCTATATACGATTTACTTTGCGATTTTCCCACTTGGCTGGATCGGATGATAAGAGTAAATGGAGAAATATATTGGGAATGGGCAAGTAAAGAGTTGTAATCACTTGCGATAAAAGGTACATAAACTAACGAGTGCGATTGCTGAATAAGGAAATTAGTAAACGACCAGACAAAATCTGGTCGTTTTTTAATATCCATTATCGTGCTATTTCACCTGCTAAAAGGCTTGCGAATTACAATAACTTCTATATTCTTCGTTAGAAAAGTCGGCTGGTCTGGAAAATTACGTCAAGTTAGCCTCATGTACTGTATTGTCGCCCGTAAATGAGGGAAGCTCAGCCGCATGTGCCCGGAACTCAGCCGTATTCCATCATAACTCGCCCGCAACGCGCCACATCTTGCCCGCAAGCCGAAAATTCAACCTCAACGGACCTGCTTACAACAGCAAATTTACCCTTCGTTGAAGATCTGCTGGGCTGGAAAATTACGTCAAGTTAGCCGCAAGTACTGTGATGTCGCCCGCAAACCAGAAAAGTCAGCCGCACGTGCCCGCAACTCAGCCGTATACCATCATAATTCGCCCGCAACGCGCCACATCTTGCCCGCAAGGCAAAAATTCAACCTCAACGGACCTGCTTACACCAGCAAATTTACCCTTCGTTGTAGATCTGCTGGTCTGGAAAATAACGTCAAGTTAGCCGCAAGCACTGTGATGTCGCCCGCAAATCAGGGAAAGTCAGCCGCACGAGCCTGGAACTCAGCCGTATTGCTTCATAACTCGCCCGCAACGCGCCACATCTTGCCCGCAAGGCAAAAATTCAACCCCAACGGACCTGCTTACACCAGCAAATTAGCTTTTCACAACCGAGAATACACAAAAAAAAAGAAAGCAAACGGTTCAAAACTCCGTCTGCTTTCTCTAAAAAACTTATCAAGATTGCTTCTCCAGCTTAACCTTCGCGGTCTTCTTCTTCCCCTCACGATAATACACAACCTCGACTTCTTCTCCGATTTTGGTTTTCGTGTAAAGGAATTTGCGAAGCTGGACGACGTCGTTTATCGGCTCGCCGTCCATTTCGACGATCACATCAAGCTCCTTCAGTCCGGCGCGTTCGGCTGCGGAGAGCGGAACGGCTTCCATGACGACGATGCCGTTTTTCACATCGTCCGGCAGCTTTAATGTGCTCTTGCGGTGGTAGTTGTTCACCTGCTGAAGCGAGATGACGTCGACGCCGAGCTTCGGACGTCGTACTTCGCCGTATTTCTCTAAGTCCGCTATGATCGGGCGGGCGATGTCGGTCGGAATGGCAAACCCGATTCCTTCGACCTCCTGCTGTGCGATCTTGGACGAGTTAATGCCGATCACCTGGCCGCTGATGTTGAGCAGCGCGCCGCCAGAGTTACCGGGATTGATCGCCGCATCGGTCTGGATGACCTCTGCCTGCCAGTCCGGGCTGCCGTCGCCGTCGATGTCGACTGGAATCGTGCGGTCAGCGCTTGAGACGATTCCTTGTGTGACCGAGCCTGGGAACGTGCCTAGCGGGTTGCCGATCGCGATCGCCGGCTCACCGCGCTTCAAGTCTTCCGATGAACCGAACTCTGCGACATTCTTCACGCTGCTGCCGTTCACTTCCACGACCGCGAGATCCATGAGCGGATCGGTGCCGCGCAGCTTGCCGTCAAGCTTTGTTCCGTCGGCGAGCGTGATTTCGATCTTGCTTGCGCCAGAGACGACGTGGTCGTTCGTGACGACGTACGCTTTGCCGCCTTCTTTTTTATAAATCACGCCAGAACCCGATCCGGCTTGTTCTTGCTGAAAGAAGTCGCCTTGCTGAATCTTCACGACCTCCACGACCGCACCGGACGATTTATCGACCGCCTTCGTGATGTCGGTCGTCACGTCCACATCGACTGACTTTTCAACACTGTCCTCATTCGTGCTGAGGCCGTTTTCTTCCTCCGCACTGTTGTCAGGAAGAAGCCCCGAGTTTTGTAGGATGGGTGCTGCAAGCAGGACTAAAAAGGCGCCGATTATGGCACCAATCAATGCGGGCAGAAAGACGCCGCGCCGTTTTTGAGGCGGCCTGCTGTTATATTCGTTGTCATCATAGTACCCCATAAGAGTTCACCGTTCCTTTCATCGTTCCATAACAAGTATGATATCCTCACGTATTAATTATACGAATGCAGCTGGGTTTTCTATGAAATTTGGGTATTTTTTCATATTTTCCCACATATCTTGTTATTTCCCTTAAAAGGCGGCGGTAAACGGGGTGAATCAGACAAGCGCTAGTTTGGTTGGAATGGAGGCGTCCGTATCGTGCAGGATGATATCCTCGCCGACCGCAAAGCCGCGTGACTCGAGCGTCTGGCCGACAGCGAGGCGGGCGATGTCCTTCATGTTGTTGTCCTTGCTCAGGTGAGCAAGGTAGATGTTCTTCGTCTTGTCGCCAATCACGTCTGCTAGCGCGTGGCCGCAGTCTTCGTTCGAGATGTGGCCATGGTCGCCGAGGATGCGGCGCTTAATGTTCCATGGGTAACGGCCCATCATGAGCATGTTGATGTCGTGGTTCGACTCGATAATCATGCTGTCGCTTTCTCTGATGATGCCCTTCATCCGGTCGCTCACGTATCCGGTGTCGGTCATGAGCGTCAGCTTGCGTCCTTCGTGATGAAAGACGTAGAACATCGGCTCGGCGGCGTCATGCGAGACGCCGAACGACTCGACCTCTAAGTCGCCGAACGTGCGCACCGTTTCCATGCCGAACTCGAACTTCTGCTCGGTCGGAATCTCGCCGATCAAGCCTTCCATCGCGCGCCACGTGTTGGTGTTCGCGTATACCGGCAGCTTGAACTTTCGCGCCATCACGCCGATCCCTTTAATATGGTCGCTGTGCTCGTGCGTGACGAGAATACCGTCAAGGCCTGTGATCTCGCCGATGTTCGCTCGCTCGAACAGAAGTCCCATCTGCTTGGCGCTTAATCCGGCGTCCACGAGCAAGCGTGCACGTCCGGTCTCCACGTATATCGCGTTCCCTGTGCTTCCGCTGGCAAGCACGCTGAATTTTAAGCTCATAGTGTGAAATCTCCTCTATTCTTCCCCTTTAAGCACGAGCACCTTACTGTCGGTAGCGTTCACCATATAGTGCTTCTTCTCTGTCTCGATCGACCATGTCGGCGCGTATACCTGCAGCTCCTCGATGCTCGCTAAGCTGTAATAGCCGAGGCGGATGCTTGTGATCTTGTCGCCGCTGTCCAAATAACCCATATCGAGCAATCGCCCGAGTGCTTTTTTCGGAGAGATGATGTCCTGGTAATCTCCTTGTCTCATAATGCTCAAGTATGTCTGGGTGAAGCGGAACACTTCCCCTTTGTCGTTATATTCGAACTTGATCATGCCGTTAGAGCCTTCATAGTTCTGTGTCAGCTCATTGCGCTTGTCATAGTTCAGCGGATCAAAGAAAATCGGCTTTTCCTGGTACTTCTGCGCGAACCAGATCTGCTTCTTTTCTTTGTCGTATTTAAAAAACTCGTATTCTTTGCCGCGAATCAGGTTGTCTGTCAGAAAGTCTTCCATCTGGCTGACCGCTTCATCTCGGTCTTTTTTCAGACTGATCGGCTTTTTAATGGTGAACGCGAGCGTCATGTCTGTGCTCGACTCGGATAGCGTCATCGTTTTGGAATCAAAATCCTTCCGCTCTTCTGGTGTGAACGAATAGCGCTGTCCGCTGATGAGTGTCTGGCGTTCACGGTACACCGGAATCTTGCCTTTGTACTTGATGTTGTTATTAGAAAGACGCTCCTCTAACGGCTGCTCGCCTAGCGTCTTGATATTGTTTTTGTCCATTTTCAAGTATAGCTGGTAAGCGAGAAACAGGTTCAGCACAAGAAAGGTGAGAATGAAAATGGTCTTCGTCTTATGCCAGTCCATTAAAATTCTCCCTTCTCTTTAAACAATGGCTGCCACCGCTTGTTATCGCCGTAAAGGATGAACCATTTCGGCTCGAGGTGGTACACCTGCGAATCGCTTTCCGGCTTCATCCAGAACCCGATGCGCACGTCATGCACCGATTGCGGCGCATAGCTTGTCCGCAGCTCTTCTGCTACCGTCTCGCCCGATTCGAGCGTATGCGCGTCCGGATGGTCGTTGAACGGCAGCCCTTCGTCGTTCAGCTCGATCAGCGAGCGCTGATACTCGTACAGCTCGTTCTCGTCCCACGTGAGGCTCATCTCCATGTCGCTGTTGAGGATCGGCATGTTCCGCACCTCTGGATAAAAGACGGCGCGGTAGCTGTTCAAGTCACTCAGAAAATACGTGTTGCCCCAACCCGCGTGTGTGTTGATATAGTCGATCGAGCTGATGAGCGGGTTCGTGTTTTGAAGGGTGCTGCCCGACCCGGCAAAGTTCGTGAACTTCATGCGGTTGACGTTCTCGTTAATGACGAGTGCCGAGCTGACGTCGGTGAAGGTCTGGCCGTTCTGTGTTGCCCCGCTCTTCACCGACTGCGGATCCGGGAACAGCGCTGATTTATATTTGTCATACACATTGTCTGAGACCGACTGCGCCAAATACTTATAGCTCTTCACCTGCACCTTATCTTTTGGCAGGTAGAAACGGCGCGTCACGATGGTCTCACCGACATCCGGCTCTTCTTTTTCATCGAACGTCATAAACGGCACAGCCGACTTGGACTTGATCGCCTGCTTCATTAACTCTTGAATTTCTTTATAAGGGAACGTGCTGCCGACCTTCATCATCTTCCGCTCCGAATAAGACGCCAAATACACCGACGCATCGTTTGGATAAAAGATGATCCGGTCAACGCCCGTCAGCCGGTTCACGCCCGGATCGTCCAGGTGCAGCAGTTGGCTGTACACATCAGACGGCATGCTCACAGGATACACGACCTCGATAAACGGCTTCTTGCTGTCTTCCGGCTCAAAATTGATCAAGTTTTGCTTTTGGTAATAAAATTTCGAGTTCTCCAGCCGGCTGCTCACTACATCGAGCAGGCTGTGGCCGACGATACCGTACAGCTGCTTGCCGTCATGATAGACGATCTGGCTCGGGCTGAGCACGTCAGTCGCCCTTTTCCGGTCCGCGACGATTTCTTTCTTGACGACGCGCGTGCTCTCAAGCACCCCGTAGTTTGGCTTGAACGTCCAAAGACTCCACGTGAGCACGAGTGAGAGCATAATCAGCAGAGTCAGCGTGACGGTCTTGATCTTCTCCCAGTTGCGGCGGATGCGGACGATCGTCCGCTGCACCATTTTTAAAATGCGGGTCCAGTTGATGTTCATGCGCTCGCCTCCTTTGCTTTCCTAAGAGGCAGCGTGAAGTGAATCGTCGTCCCCTGGCCCCATTCGCTTTCCGCCCAAATCTCGCCGCCGTGGGCGAGGATGATTTCTTTGGCGATCGCAAGACCCAGTCCTGTGCCTCCGATGTCGCGTGACCGCGCTTTATCGACACGGAAGAAGCGGTCAAAAATTTTCGACACGTTGTTCTTCGGAATCCCGACACCCTGATCCGAGATGCTCACCTTCACCTTGCGACCGACCTTGCCGGCGCTAAGCGTGATGGTGCCGCCCTCTGGCGAATATTTCATCGCGTTCGAGATGATGTTATCGAGCACCTGCGTCATTTTATCGGTATCCAGCTGAACGAGGATCTTTGTTTCGGGCAGCTGCCTTTTCAGCTCGATGTTCTCTTTTTCCAGCATTTCGTGACGGTCGATAATGTCATGCAGGAACGACGGCAGATCGATTTCGCGGAACGTGAAACGGAAATCCTTGCTGTCCATTTTCGACAGCTGCAAGAGGTCCGTCACGAGGCGAATCATCCGCTCGGTCTCGTTCTGCGTGACCTCGAGGAAACGCGGCGCAATATTCTCATCCTGCCACGCCCCTTCTGCGAGCGCCTCTAAATAGCTGCGCATCGTCGTGAGCGGCGTCCTGAGCTCATGTGATACGTTGAACACGAACTCGCGGCGCTCGTTCTCGATCTGCTCCTGCTCGGTCACGTCATGGAGGACGGCGATGAGTCCGTTCACCGGACCGTCTTCCTTCTGAATGACCGAGAAGTTTGCACGCACCACATAATGCATGTCCTCACTGCTGAAGTCTAGCAGCATCGTCTCATACTCGCTGTACAGCTCGTCCCACGTGTATTGCGTGTTCAATCGTAATAGTTCGATCAGCGGCGTGCCAAGCGCGTTCTGTCTGGAAATGTTCAGCATCTCTTCGGCCCGGTCGTTCATGAGGATGATCGCGCCGTCTCGGTCAGTCGCGATCACGCCATCGGTCATGTACGTGAGGACCGAGCGCAGTTTGCGCCGCTCGCTCTCCGTGACCGCCGTCGCTTCCTGCAGCTTGCGTGTCAGGTCGTTGAACGTCATCGCTAGCTGGCCGATCTCATCATCGCCGTACACCTGCACTTTTCGTGAAAAGTCTCCGCGCGCCATAACAAGCGCCTGCTTCCTCATATCCGCCATCGGCCTCGTTATCGTGCGCGCCAGGAACACCCCGAGCAGCGCCGTGATCACAAGCGCGATAACCGTACCGGTCGTGAGGATTTTATTAATATCCTGTATCTGGTCATAAATGGACTCGATCGATGTTTCTAAGTAAATCGCACCTATCGTCGGTCCGTTGTTGTCGATCTTGATCGGCTTGGCATACACGTACAGCCGCTTGTTGATGGTCGGGTCGAACATCTCATCCGGATCCTCCGTGCCCTCAAGCGCAAGGCGGATCTTGGAGTTAAAGCTGATCTGGCCGACGAGATTCTTGTTCGGATAGGACGCCAAAACGACGCCCTCCTTATTGAGCACTTGGATCTCATTATCCTTCTTGAACTCTTCGTTCAAAAGGGACTGAATGCTTTCCTCAAGCGTCATCTGGCTTTCGTCGCGCGGCGTTTTATTCGATTGGTATTCCCGTATTTTCTGCTCAATGTTGAACTCGAGGATATTGACGCGCTCCACGACGGATTTCGTAAAGTTGCGGCGCAGGTCGTCCTCGAGGTTATTGATGAAGTACACACTGATCACCTGCATGGCGATCAGGATGAGCAGAACATAGATCAACACAAACTTGACGTGTATTGACCTGAAAAAGCCGACTTTATTCATGAGGCCTACTCCTGATCAGGATTTCGTAAATAGTACCCGACTCCGCGGCGTGTAATGATCCATAGCGGGTGGCTCGGATTGTCTTCTACTTTTTCTCTTAAGCGGCGGACCGTCACGTCAACCGTACGGACGTCGCCGAAATAATCATATCCCCATACTGTCTGCAGCAAATGCTCGCGCGTCATTACCTGTCCAATATGCTTCGCCAGGTAATGCAGCAGCTCAAACTCGCGGTGCGTCAGCTCGATCGTCTCGCCGCGCTTCGTAACAAGGTACGCATCCGGGTGAATCGTCAGCGTGCCGACCGTGATCTCGTTGTTGTTGTCATCTGTATCGCGCTCCGCCTCGTTCTGATGGCGGCGCAGGTTCGCCTTCACGCGCGCGATCAGCTCGCGTGTGCTGAACGGCTTCGTCACATAATCATCGGCCCCGAGCTCTAATCCCAGAACCTTATCGATCTCAGAGTCCTTCGCTGTCAGCATGATGATCGGCGTGTCGTACTTCTTCCGCACTTCGCGGCATACTTCCATGCCATCCTTCATCGGAAGCATGATATCGAGCAGAATCATGTCCGGCTTCTCTTTTTCAACCTTCTCAACGGCCGTCACGCCATCATACGCACAGACAACCGTGAATCCCTCCTTCTCCAGGTTGAACTGAAGAATATCCGCGATCGGTCTTTCATCATCCACTACGAGAATCTTTTTTTCCATCATGGCCGCCCCTTTTTTAAATACTAGAAAATACAATGTATAGTCATTAACTGTGTGTTGTTTAAAGAGCTTTGTTTGCATCAGTATTCGTTTAATTTATGCTAAATACATTTTATCACACTTAAAACAAACTCCATACTGATAGCACGGCGATTTGGCGCTGGGAAAAATACACTAAGCAAGGGCATTGAGAGCTTTTGAAGAAATTGATCTCGGGTCACTGCCGCTATTTTGTTCAAAATCAAAAATTGATGGTCAAAGTTGGAGCTATTCAGGTCATTTTTGAGATCAACGGGTCTAGCCTATTCGAGGGCATATCGATAAGCTGATTAAGAACCTGGCTGCCGCCAATGGAAAGTAGTTTTCTATGGGTAGATTCTGCTCTTTTTCGCGTTTCGGGCGAGAATTGGAGTTTGCGGACGAAAGTGGAGGTTTCTCGGGCGAGAATTTCATTTTGCGGACGAGAATCCGCATTTTTCGGGCAAGCGTAAATAAAACCTGGCTGACGACAAGCCTTTTCGTCAGCCTTAGTTGACCTTATACGTTGTTCGTTAACTTTTTGACTGCGTCAATTGCAAAGAAAGAAGGCTGGCAGCAGCCAGCCTTCACAACATGTATTAGAAGCTCTCTTCTGTAATCAGCTCATCAAGCGGCAGGCGGTTTTTCTCGAAGCCTGCTTTCACGCCTTTTCCGAGTGCGATCAGCATGACGGGCTTGAGGTTCGCCGGCACGTTGAACGTTTCAATGAACTGCTTTTGGTCGTAGCCGCCCATCGGCACGGTGTCGAGTCCTTTCGCTTTTGCCGCGAGCATGAGCTGCATCGATACGAGGCCGCCGTCGATCAGAGCAACGTTCGTCGCATGCTCTTCTGACAAGCTGCCGTAATGCTCGTTGATTGTGTTCACGTAAAAGTCAGCGAATTCTTTTTCCATACGGCCTTGTTCGACCACTTCGCCGTAAATGCGGCCCGCGTTCTTGTATGCGTCAATGTCTCCAAGTACCGCGATAATCGCTGACGCATCGCTTACTTGCTTCTGATTTTTCGCGATCGGAAGCAGAATCTCTTTCTTTTCCTGCTCGCGGATCACGAGAAAACGCCACGGCTGCAGGTTAGAAGAAGACGGCGCCAGAACGGCTGTCTCTAAAATCTCGCGCAGTACGCTGTCATCAAGCTTGTATGATGGATCATAATAACGGACCGAACGGCGCTCGCGTGCGACCGTAAAGAAATCGGTGCTGTCGAGCTCCTTCGGCTGAATGTTTGGAATGTCCATCTCGTTCACTTTATTTAAATACTCTTCTGAAGTGGATTGTTTCGTTGACATGTTCATCGCTCCTTCTTTAACTGTTCACTTTTTAGGAACAGTATAGAAGAGATACTGTATCTTTGTCAAGAACAGTTACCTGCATAGTATAATCCCCTCATCTTCATGCTCAAATGCAGGGGATTTACCGGTCACGCAGCAGGTCACCGACTGTTTTTTCAGACAAGCCGCGCAATATCCAGCTTTCCATCTCTTCGACAAGATGCAGCAGCGCTGTTTGTGTGCCTGGTGCGAAGCATTCCTCTTTATTCACATCGAGAAAGCCTTTCGCATACGGATCGGTCCGCATGGCTTCATACACTTCCACGAGCGCGATCTCATCAGGGTTCTTTGCTAGAAAATATCCGCCGTCACGACCTTCTTTTGCCGAAAGAATGCCGGCCTTTACCAAATTGCTGAGCACCTTTCGCAAAAAGGCTGACTTGGCGCCAAGCTTTTCAGCGAGTGCAGAGCTCGGGGCGATGCCGTCGAAGTCAGCCAGCACGAGCAGCGATTGCAGCGCCAATCCGAACCATTTCGTGCTCGATACACGATTTTCACTCATCGTCCTTCACCTCACCTCTATTTTCGGCAAATCCAAGGTGTAAGTCAACACCTCCGACTATGGCACATAAAAAGGTTTGCAGACAGCCTGTGTGTCTGCAAGCTCCTTAGATTATGGCCGCTTTAGCACATTTGCGAGGAACGAGCGCGGTAACATGCAAACCTCGCTCACTCACCCTGCTTTTCTTAACAATAAAAAAAACGCCCCGCTCGGCAGAACGGGGCTTCTTGATCTATTGTTTATTCACTCACATAGTTCAGCGGGTTTTGCAGGGCATTATTTTTGTACACTTCAAAGTGAAGGTGAATGCCTGTTGATTGGCCGGTCGAGCCCATTACGCCAATTTTCTGGCCTTTCTTCACAACGTCGCCAGACTTCACAGCGATCGAGCTTAAATGCGCGTACATCGTGCGCATGCCGTTGTTATGGTTAATCACGATTTTGTTGCCGTATCCGCCGTTATCAAAGCCGGCTTCCACGACCGTGCCGTTGTCCGCGGCTAAGATGGAGCGCTCGGTCGGACGTGCGATATCAATGCCTTTATGAGCGCGGCCCCACCGTTCACCCTTATGGCTGGAAACATAGCCGCCAACTGCCGGCCATACCATCGAGCCTGTGCCTTTTGACGGAATTTCCTTCGTGCCGATTTTCACGATCTGCTCCACAGGCTGCTTCACCACGTCTTTCGTGAGCATGTCCGCAGACTGCATTTTACCATCGATCATCAGCGACGTATACGTGAGATCCTCGGCACCTGCTTGTCCCTTTTGCACGATTTTCGTTGTGCCGATCTCCATGGAAGCGTCTTTTTCTTCTTTCACCGCAAACGGAATATTCTTTTTCTCACGCTTCAGCTCGTGCACGATCACTTTTGTAAAAGGTACGTGCTTCATGACCTTGATCGTGTTCCCTTCGCTCATGCTCCCTGACAGCAGCAGCTTCGGGTTCAGGCTGAGTATCTGCTGAACCGACATCTTATGCTTTGAGGCGATGCGCTCAATCGTATCACCGGATTGCAGCTCATAATCGCTCACTTGCATCTTGCCGGCTCTCAGCGTGTTAAACGCGCTGTCAGCAGAGGCAATCTCATCCGGCTGTACTTCCTGAACACTGATCGTCAGGTCGTTGGTGAACGTGACATCCGTCATGATGCTTTCACCTGGCTCAAGCTTCGGCTCGTTCCCCGCTGTTTTTTTCTTGGCTTCTTCCATAAGAGCGAGTTCTTCTTTTGTTACATATTGAGTTTTCAGCTTCTGTATTACATCTTGCGCTTCTTTTTCCGAAGCCACGTATGCGACCGTCTCGTCACCCGCGTTCAAGCGGTACGCTTTGACTGCAACGTTCAGCTCCTGTTTCAGCTGCGAGCGCACTTGCTGTTCATCAAATACGGGACGAAACACTCTTTCCGCCTTGTATGTGATGTCTTCTTTTATTTTATATTCCAGCTTGCTATCGGATTTCTCCGCGTTCTCAAGCATAATATCAATTTCTTGTGTAACCGCGCTCTTGTGATGAACGGTTCCGATTTCCTTGCCGTCCACGTACACGTGATACACGGTCTTGATCAATTCATTATCATCATGATGAGCTGACGCCTCATTGGCACTGAATCCAAGAAAAGCGGCCGCACCGAACGCAAGCGACATCACGATTCGATTTCTTTGTTTTTGCATACCTTTTTAAATCCCCCTGTAGCGCTGTTCTGCATCTATGATTCTTAAGACTCATAACGAGAATAGGTACTAATTCACCTTTTAGAGCCTAACATATGGCAAGAAGCTTGTCAGAATATAGGGGAATTTGTAATGATAATGTAAATAATATGGAAATATTTTTTTGGTAAAAATGAAAAAAAGCCCTATATATCAAGGCTTTTTGGGATTTCCCTTAAAATTGACTGTCAACTATATTTCAAAATGTTACAAAAGCATCCGTTCTTTTAATTCTTCTTTCTGCACCCAAACTACAAGCACACTGGATGGAACGAGCAGCAAAGCATGTGCAAGATCCCCGCCTAAAAAATAATAGATGACCGGATACAGCGCGAACGACACGAGTCCTGCCGCAGTCAGGCTACGCTTGATGCCGAACAACAGCAGAAAGACTGCCGCCATTATGAGCGCCGCTTGATAATCGATTACGAGAATGCCGCCAATAAACGCCGCGACTCCTTTTCCGCCATGAAATTTTAACACAATAGGCCAGCAATGACCGACAAGCACCGCCAACAGACCTAATAGCTGATACGTTGTTCCAAGACCGAGCAGCTCCGCGCCCCAGACCGCCAGCGCTCCTTTGGCCGCATCGCCACCTAGCGTAAGGACGAATCCCGCGTTGCCGAGCACACGTCCCGCATTGCGTGCGCCAATATTGCCGCTTCCTTCTTTTCGCAAGTCCACGCCCTTCAGCATTTTCGCAACAATAAAGCCGGTCATGATGTTTCCTATCAAATAGCATGATGCCAAATAAAGCGGCACGGCTGCCAAAATCGTCATCGTCATCTTCCTTTCATGAGCAGTGGTGCTTTCATTATATTCGCACCGCCTCAAATAAATCCTTGTATCGTTCATCAATATGTCATCAGATTTGTGACTTCAATCACACGCGAACCTGCTGCGCACCTTTTATAATGAATGCATCCCAAGCGTTTTCACGAAAAAAGGAGAGATGATCATGTTAGATCAGCAAACCATTTCTATCATTAAATCAACGGTTCCGGTCCTCGAAAAATATGGCACGGCGATCACCACCCAATTTTATCAAACGTTGTTTCAGAAGCATCCCGAGCTGCTGAACATTTTCAACCATGCCAATCAAAAGCAAGGCCGTCAGCAAACCGCGCTTGCCAACGTCGTATACGCCGCTGCCGTCCATATTGAAAAATTAGAGACAATTCTTCCGGCTGTAAAGCAAATCGCCCACAAGCACCGCAGCCTCGGTGTCCTGCCCGAGCATTATCCGATCGTCGGAGAAAACCTGCTGCAGGCGATTAAAGACGTGCTCGGCGACGCAGCAACCGATGAGATTATCGACGCGTGGGCGAAGGCTTATGGCGTGATCGCCGACGTCTTCATCAGCGTCGAGAAGGACATGTATCACGAAGCGAAGAACCAACACGGCGGCTGGGATGGCTACCGCCACTTCGTCGTCGACCGAAAAGTGGCCGAGAGCGACGCGATCACGTCACTCTACCTTCGCCCAGAAGACGGCAAGCCGCTCGCCTCCTTCAAGCCCGGCCAGTATATCACGGTCAAACTGCAGCCTGAAGGGGAAGCGTACACACACCTGCGCCAATACAGCATGTCCGATGCGCCAGACCACGATTATTACCGCATCAGTGTGAAGCGCGAGTCAGGTGAAGCCGGTGTTGACGGCGTCGTTTCACACTATTTGCATGATGCTGTCCAGCCAGGCGACATCCTTCCGATCACCGCACCGGCTGGGGATTTCATTCTTGAGCCTATCAGCACCCATCCCGTCGTGCTCATCAGCGGCGGTGTCGGGATCACCCCAATGGTCAGCATGCTCAACACCATCGCCGCCCGTCAGCCAGAGCGCAGCGTCACGTTCATCCATGCCGCTCAGAACAGCTCCGTTCACGCGTTTAGCGAGCATGTAGAGAACCTCGACCACAAGCATGACTCCTTTCAATCGTACGTTTGCTATAGTGACCCCACCGACTCTGACCGGGCGCTCAAACGTTATGATAAAGAAGGCTGGATCGATGCAAAATGGCTGAGTTCGGTAGTTGGTGAAACGAAAGACGCCAATTTCTACTTCTGTGGACCCGTTCCCTTCATGCAATCCGTGTATCACATTCTAAAAAGCTGGAACCTCTCTCCTGAGAAAATCCATTACGAGTTCTTCGGCCCAGCACGAGAACTCGTCCCCGCTGAAATCATCGCATGATCGCGTAGTTCGGGTTGAGTTCAGAAGTTCGGGAAGTTCGGGGTCCGGTACAGTCGGGGTCCGGTACTTTTTTTATAAATTTGCGTTATCACGGCATTTTTAGGGAGACGGTACCGGACCCCTCAAGGTGTTTAGGTAATGAGAAGGCGGACCGTGTCCGCCTTCCTTTTTTATGTGATTTGCTTTGCAGACAAACGTAGGTGTGTACACACGAAAAAAAGACTGCCAGCAAGCGGCAGTCTTTGTTGATTGTTGTATGAAAGTATAATGGTGGCTCGGGACGGAATCGAACCGCCGACACGAGGATTTTCAGTCCTCTGTTTCTTCCTCTACACGAATTTTCTATGATGTGGATGCGTCGAAACAACTCATAGTGAAAACATGGATGTATGGTTCGTTGCTCTTTTTTTTAAGAACGCTTTTCAAGCCACTGAACGACCTAAACGTAATAAAAAAACCTTCTCATTTTTCTGAGAGGTTTGCGGGTAATAAATGGTGGCTCGGGACGGAATCGAACCGCCGACACGAGGATTTTCAGTCCTCTGTTTCTTCCTCTACACGAATTTTCTATGATGTGGATGCGTCGAAACAACTCATAGTGAAAACATGGATGTATGGTTCGTTGCTCTTTTTTTAAGAACGCTTTTCAAGCCACTGAACGACCTAAACGTAATAAAAAAACCTTCTCATTTTTCTGAGAGGTTTGCGGGTAATATATGGTGGCTCGGGACGGAATCGAACCGCCGACACGAGGATTTTCAGTCCTCTGCTCTACCGACTGAGCTACCGAGCCATTTTTGATATACTGTCCGTCGGTTCCCTGTCTCTTCCTCTACCAGAAGTGACTACGGGTTTATCCGTCGAGACAAATTGTTGCATAATCACGATGTATCGCTCGTGACGAGCTATGTTTTAAAAAAATGGCGGACCCGACCGGGGTCGAACCGGCGATCTCCTGCGTGACAGGCAGGCATGTTAACCACTACACCACGGATCCGCTATGAAAATATAAAAATGGTGACCCATACGGGATTCGAACCCGTGTTACCGCCGTGAAAGGGCGGTGTCTTAACCGCTTGACCAATGGGCCACTTTTTTTATGAAAAATGGTGAGCCATGAAGGACTCGAACCTTCGACCCTCTGATTAAAAGTCAGATGCTCTACCGACTGAGCTAATGGCTCCCTAAAGTATGTGTTGTTCTATGTCGGCGCCGCGTTTTTTCACGACAAGATTTAATTTACCATGTAATAACGACTTTGGCAATAGTGTTTTATACTTTTTTAAAAATAAATTGATAGATTTTCAATTTTTCATGATAAAAGAAAGGAAGAGAAAAATCAGATCCAGCTTGCTCACGGGTTTATTTGCGAATCCGGAGTATTTATTTGCAAATCCAGGAACTTTATTTGCAAATTTGAACCGTTTATTTGCAGGTTTGAATGTTTATTTTGCACGGCGAAAATTTATTTATTTTTCGACACGCTTATTTGCGGCAGCGACTCTTTATTTGCCGCACGTAAACAAGCGCAAACAGGCACGAGCACACCTCTACACACACAACAAACCAAAGCCCCAGCACTTCTGCAGGGGCCTTGTTCATCAAGCTAATCAACTTTATCCAAAGACACCGCGAATCATGTTCGTTTGTGCACGGTCAGGTCCTACCGAGAAAATAGACAGTGGAATGCCTGTTACCTGTGCGATGCGCTCCACATAGTGGCGAGCGTTCTCTGGAAGCTCTGAAAGCTCCTTCACGCCTGTGATATCTTCCGTCCAGCCTGGGAACTCTTCGTACACCGGCTCACACTCTGCGAGCGTCTTCAAGCTAGCTGGGAACTCACGGATGATTTCGCCTTTGTACTTGTATGCGACACAGATCTTCAAAGTCTCGATGCCTGTCAGCACGTCAATAGAGTTCAACGACAGATCTGTGATGCCGGATACGCGGCGGGCGTGTCCGACAACGACTGCGTCAAACCAGCCAACACGACGCGGACGGCCTGTTGTGGTTCCGTACTCGCGGCCCACTTCTCGAATCTGGCTGCCGATCTCGTCATGAAGCTCTGTCGGGAACGGACCATCACCAACACGTGTTGTGTACGCTTTTGATACGCCGACAACGTGGTTGATTTTCGATGGACCAACGCCAGAACCGATGGTCACGCCGCCCGCGATTGGGTTAGATGACGTAACGAACGGGTATGTCCCCTGGTCGATGTCGAGCATAACGCCCTGAGCGCCTTCAAACAATACGCGCTTGCCGTCATCAAGAGCGTCGTTCAACACAACAGATGTGTCAACAACATACTTGGCGATCTGCTGGCCGTACTCGTAATACTCGTCAAGAATCTGCTCTTTTGTAAATCCTTCTGCTTCATATATGCGCTCGAACACACGGTTCTTTTCTGCCAGGTTGCGTTCAAGCTTCTCTTCGAACACTTCGCGGTCAAGAAGGTCGGCGATACGGATGCCGACACGCGCTGCTTTGTCCATGTAGGCAGGGCCAATCCCCTTTTTCGTCGTTCCGATCTTGTTCGCGCCCTTAGACTCTTCTTCTAAAATATCGAGCTTCAAGTGGTAAGGCAGGATCACGTGCGCGCGGTTAGAAATGCGCAGGTTGTCTGTGCTTACACCCTCGCCGTGAAGGTACGCGAGCTCTTGTACTAGTGCTTTCGGGTCAACGACCATTCCGTTTCCGATGACGCACACTTTATCGCTGTAAAAAATCCCAGATGGAATTAAGTGTAGCTTATATTTTTTTCCGTCAAACACAATTGTGTGGCCGGCGTTGTTTCCGCCTTGATAACGAGCAACAACTTCCGCTTTCTCTGATAGGTAATCGGTGATTTTCCCTTTCCCTTCATCGCCCCACTGTGTTCCTACTACAACTACTGATGACATGGCTTGCACCTCCATGAGTATACCTTGCAAAAATACAGCAAGTATCAAAAATCCATGCTAAGTGTAGCAAGTCAGGCGGTAAAAGTCAACTTAAATCCGAACGATTAAATAAAACGTTAATAATTCGTTCGGAAAACTAACCTACATATATCTCGCTTCTTTACGAAATGTTGTATATAGAGCATTTATCATAATTAGTCGGGGTCCGGTACGGCACAAGGTCATGCCGCATCGTTGCAATGATGTACGTGAAAGGTACCGGACCCCGACTAAGGGTTTGGAGGACATCATGCGTTTAATTGACGACATTATTATCGCTTATTTAGACAACCACTATGACCATTCGTATTATTATGACAAACAAGAGAAAAGCATTTACATGGAAATCGACGAGGCACTTACGGGAGAGTCTGGCGTGGACTGGGACGATGAAGAAAATGAGTTCCGCTTCATTCCCATCCCGAAGGTACTGAGCAACGAGGTGTACGGCTGGATGCTGGAGTTTGAAAGCAAGCAGACACACAGCAAGCTGCTGCGGGCGCTGAACAGCCGCAAGCCGTTCCGTGAGTTTAAAGAAGTTTCGGATCAGCTGGGGCTGCTCGATCAATGGCATGAGTACGAATATGAGCGAGCGCTCAATCGGATTCGCAGCTGGGCAGAAGAAAACGGCATTTTAGAAGAACTCGAAAAGGCAGCCTGATGATTTCATCAGGCTGCCTTTTCTCTGTTCGTTTTAAGCCCCTGACGGAATCGATCTTTCATCATGATGCCGGTCGAGGTTGACGAACTTGTTGTATTCTTTTACAAACGCCAGTTCAACTGTTCCGGTCGGGCCGTTACGCTGTTTGGCAATAATGATCTCGATAATGTTCTTCGCTTCGGTTTCTTTGTCATAATAATCGTCACGGTATAAGAAGGCGACAATATCGGCATCCTGCTCGATGGACCCGGATTCACGAATGTCAGACATCATCGGACGCTTGTCTTGACGTTGTTCCACGCCACGGGAAAGCTGTGACAGCGCGATAACGGGCACCTGCAGCTCACGCGCGAGCGCTTTTAGTGAACGGGAGATCTCCGAAACTTCCTGCTGGCGGTTCTCGCCCGACTTCCCGCTTCCCATAATCAGCTGCAAGTAGTCGATTAGGATCATGCCAAGCCCTTTTTCCTGCTTCAGACGGCGGCATTTTGCACGAATGTCGTTAATGCGCACGCCCGGTGTATCATCAATATAGATTCCGGCTGCAGATAGACTTCCCATCGCCATCGTCAGCTTCTGCCAGTCTTCCGGCATCAGGCTTCCCGTACGAAGCCTTTGTGCGTCGATGTTTCCTTCCGCACATAGCATACGCATGACGAGCTGCTCAGCGCCCATCTCCAGTGAAAAAATCGCGATATTCTCATCCGTCTTCGTTGCCACATTTTGCGCGATGTTCAGCGCGAACGCGGTCTTACCTACGGAAGGACGGGCTGCCACGATGATCAAATCGTTTCGCTGGAAGCCGGCCGTCATCCTGTCAAGGTCGTTAAACCCAGTCGGGATGCCTGTGATGTCGCCTTTGCGGTTGTTCAACGCCTCGATGTTGTCGTACGCCTGCACGAGAACATCCTTGATCACGGTGAACGCGCTCGTGTTCTTGCGGTTCGCCACTTCCAGGATCGTTTTTTCCGCCTCGTTCAGGATCGCTTCGACTTCCTCTTCACGCGCGTAGCTGTTCGCCGCAATATCGGTCGCCGCACGGATCAGGCGGCGCAGCAAGGATTTCTCTTCAACGATCTTGCTGTAGTACTCAATGTTCGCTGCGGTCGGCGAGCTGTTCGCCAGGTCGCTCAAGTGAGAAACCCCGCCTACTTCTTCCAGCAGCTTGCGGTCCTGCAATTCAGCTGTGACCGTGATTAGATCGACCGGCTCGCCTTTGCCGGCAAGATCAAGCATGACACGGTAAATGCTTTGATGGCTCGCACGGTAAAAATCTTCAGGCAGCAGAATTTCCGACGCCGTAATAAGAGAATCCGGGTCAAGGAAGATCGCCCCGAGTACAGCCTGCTCAGCCTCGATATTTTGCGGCGGTATACGGTCTGCAAACAAATCGCTCAATTCCCTGTCCTCCTCTTTCGTTCCTTTTATATTATCGTTCTTTAAGATAAGTAGTATTGGACTAGTGCATAACACGCCCTAGCTTATCTATTTTATCACAAGAAAACAACATCCGCTCTGTGATTAAATGGAAAACTTATTGATTGGGGGTGATGGGGGTACGGTACGTTTTTTGGGGAAATGGCGTTATGACGGGAATTGTTTTGAGACGTACCGTACCCCTGCTACTTTGACCGCCTCCTCTATCCAAATTAATTGTAACGTGGATAAAAGTAGGTGTCCAAATCAATTAGGGGGCTAAATAGCATTCGCGCCGTTCGGCTGTTGCGCGCCATTTCCTTCAACTTCCGCGCGGGTTTGATGCATTAACCTCTATTTGCGCGCCGCTTTTAACAGCTTGCGCGCCGCCTCCACAAAAGAAAACCAAGCCTCCCACACAACACACCCGCACCCAACAAAAAAGAAGCACCCGCCACACTAGCAGCGGGTTGCCTCCTCTCATCTCATCTTCTATTCTATTACCCTTCCACCACGTGAACCTTGATCGTGCCGGTCACTTCTGGGTGCAGCTTCACTGATACGTTCGTGAAGCCGAGTGCCTTGATCGGATCGTTTAGCTCAATCTTGCGCTTATCGATCGTCACACCTGCTTTTTTCAAGCCTTCTGCGATTTGCTTGCTTGTCACGGAACCGAACACGCGGCCGCCTTCTCCGCTTTTCGTCGGAATCGTGACGGTCATTTCAGCGAGCTTTTCTTTCAGCGCTTGAGCTTCTTCCTTCATCTGCTGTGCTTTTTTCTCTTCGCTCTTCTTTTGGCCTTCTACCGTCGCCACAGCGCCTTTGTTCGCTTCAGTCGCGAGCTTGTTCGGCAGCAGGTAGTTGCGTGCATAGCCTTCTGATACGTTCTTAATCTCGCCTTTCTTGCCTTTTCCTTTTACATCTTGAAGAAAAACTACTTTCATTCTTCTTCCCCCTCTTCAAAATACTCGTCGATCACCGCTTGCAGGCGGGATTTCGCTTCTTCTATTGTAGCATGCTCAATCTGGCATGCGGCGTTGGTCAAATGACCGCCGCCTTCTAATTTTTCCATCAGCATCTGCACGTTCACATCGCCGAGCGACCGCGCGCTGATGCCGATTTTGCCGTCAAGGCGGTTGCAGATGACAAACGATGCCGAGACACCGTTCATCGCCAGCAGGATATCTGCGGCCTGTGCGATCACCACTTGATTATACGCCTCATCGTGCGGGCCTGTCGCGATCACGATTCCTTTTTTATACATTTCCGCACTTTCAATCAGCTTCGAACGGCGGTTATACGTTTCCAGATCTTCTTTTAAAAAGCGCTGGACGAGAATCGTGTCCGCCCCGTGCGCCCGCAAATACGATGCGGCATCAAACGTCCGCGAGCCTGTTCTGAGCGTAAAGCTCTTCGTATCGACGATAATCCCTGCGAGCAGGGCGGTCGCCTCGAGCATGCGCATTTTCAGACGCTTTGGCTGGTATTCGAGCAGCTCTGTCACCAGCTCGGCGGTAGACGACGCGTACGGCTCCATATAGACGAGCACCGGGTCGGCAATGAACTCCTCGCCGCGGCGGTGATGGTCGATGACGACAACATGATCGAGCTTGTTTAACAGCCGCTCTTCAATGACCATCGATGGCTTGTGCGTATCGACTACGACGAGCAGCGTCTCCGATGTGCTGATCTCAAGCGCTTCTTCCGGCGTGATAAAGTATTTCCACACCGATTCAGTTTCCTTGATCTCTTCCATTAAGCGAAGCACCCCGGTATCGAGGTCAGACTGGTCAAGCACGATATAGCCGTCTTTCCCGTTCACCTGCGCCACTTTTAAAATACCGATGGCCGAACCGATCGCATCCATGTCCGGGTTCTTATGGCCCATGATCATGACTTTATCCGATTCTGCCACGAGCTCGCTTAACGCATGCGAGATGACGCGGGCACGAACCCTCGTGCGCTTTTCGACCGGGTTCGTCTTGCCGCCATAGAACCGCACCTTGCCCGACGTCTGCTTGATCGCCACCTGGTCCCCGCCCCGTCCGAGAGCAAGATCCAGACTCGACTGTGACAGCGCACCGAGCTCAGGCAGGTTGTTTGTGCCGGCGGCCACCCCGATACTGAGCGTAAGCGCGACATTTTCCTTTGCCGTCGACTCTCGCACTTCATCCAGCACACTGAATTTATTTTTCTCTAATTCATTCAAAATCTTTTGATTAAAAACGGCGAGAAACCGCTCCGACGACGTTCGTTTCAAATAGATGCCGTGCTGGTTCGCCCAGCCGTTGAGCACCTTCGTCACCTTCGAGTTGATGTTCGACCGGAACTGGTCATCAAGCCCTTGTGTGACTTCTTCATAGTTATCTAGAAAAATGATGCCCATTACTGTCTGTTGCTCGTCGTACAGCTGCTCGATCTCCAGCTGTTCCGTCACGTCAAAAAAGTACAGCAGCCGTTCTTCCTTCTTAAAGCTCACGTGGTATTTCCGCGTGTTGATGCTGATGATTTCTTCCTTCGCTTCCCCTTTAATCAGCGGGATCAGCTCTTCGGAAGCATGGTTTAGGGAATGCCCGATATAAGACTCTTCTTCTATTAAAGCGGACATGAACGGGTTCGCCCACTCAATCTTGTAATTCTCGTCATAAAGCAGAATCCCGATCGGCATTTCCATGAGCGCTTCTTCTCCGACCTTTTTTATACGGTACGAAAGCGTGGAAATGTAGTCGCCCAGTTCATCCTGAAAAGCCGTTTCCGCACGCATGTTGTAATAAAAGAGAATGCCTAGCGCAGCAAATCCGGCGAGTCCAATCGCCCAATGAAAATATGTGAGGATGCTGACAAGCAGCACCGATAACACAAACAAGGCTATCACAGGATAACCATGCCACCGTTTCAATAAAAACTTTGGCATATTGTCAGCTCCTACTGTTTTGGTTTCAACCTGTTTTTTACGTTAAATCCTATATCAATTATACCTAAGAATTTCACGACTTCCATCAATAACGGCAAGATGCCTGAGGATAAAAGGATGACAGCACTGATAAGAACAGGGAAGGCCTTGGATTTCTTCTTCACCCATGACCAGTAAAACACGAGCGAGAGCCCCTGTACCGTGAACACGACCGACAAAAGCGAGTAGAGGTTCACCGTTATCATATGCAGCGTGGTGCCTTTTTCAGGATTCATAAAAACCAAAATGATGGCAGCCAGATAGTACCAGACGAACGATTTCGGAAAATTCCATTCGCGAAACGGCGGCAGCTTTTTAGCTTCTATCCCCTGCTTCTTCATCACAAAACGAGCAAGCAGGAAGGTAATCAGGGCGATGACAGCCGCCACAATGATCATCGTTGACGGAAGAAGCGACGGCAGCATCTCTACCTGCTCTTTAATAAGCTCCGCCTGACCGCCCGCTCCGCCTGTCTGTTGTTCGAGCCGTCCTGTCTCTTCCAGCACGTCTTCTACCCCTTTTTGTGCCTCAGCAATCGGATTGATGCGCAGCACCAGCTTCGTGTAAAGAAGCAGCAGCAAAAAGTTGGCCAGGTTCGAGAGCGCACCGCCGAGCCAAACACCAAACGCAGGCTTTTCGCGCCGAATCAGCTCACCCATCACTATACCCGCTAAACCGGGAAGCAACGCCAGCCAGACTGCCTCTAAACCGCCTGAGATGATCGAAAGGATAACAGCGGCCGCACTAAACGCCCCTCCGCCGCGAAACCCGTGCTTCGCCTGCATCACGATAAACGGCACCGGCAGCGCCATATATAAAAGAACACCCATGCCCGGCACAAAGACCGAAACAGCGAGCATTGCAAAATAAATGATAAACCATAGTAACCCATCACGAACAAGCCTCGACATACAACACCTCTTCCGCATACTACATTACATTGTAGACGCTAACCCCCAACACTTTCAAGCTTTCCACTATTCCCATCATTGACCGCCCGCGCTCCGTATAAACCCCACCCCCCAGACGGTAGGCCAATGAATGCAGGTTCAACGGTTGGGCAGCGATTGGGGTCCGGTACTCGACCGCTTTATGTCCTTATTCTCCACCGTTCATTGAAGGAAGTACCGGACCCCGCATATCCATTAAAAAAGAGCAAAAAGGCGGGATAACGCCTTTTTGCTCGCAGTATTAGTTTTTTGAAACAGCGGAAGCTCCTGCACTTGCTGTCACGTGTTCGATCCGGTAGATGCCTCGGTTACCGATCACGGTAAACATCCAGTTCCCCGGTACGGTCTCTTTCAGACTTGAAAGACTGTCTGCCGGAATTCTGACAGAATCCAGAAACGTTTCATAAAAAACGAAATCTTCTCCTTCTTTTAACCCAAGGCGTGCGATCAAAAAGTTTTGCAGGCCGCGGATGGAGAGAAACTTGAACACATATCCATGGTATACCGCGCTATCCCATACCTCTTGATTCTGTGCGCCAAATTCAAGAATATAATCAATGCTTTCCTCGCTGATTCCCGCCTCTTTAAACGCTGATCTGTTTTGATCTCGCACCGCGTCTGCGAGATCAGCACCCTTCAACCCTGCAGCAGCTGCCCGCTCTAAAATGAGGCCTGCCGGCATCGGCAATTTCACTTTCGTCATCATTTGTCCCCCTTTACATCTTCTTTTTATTTCGAAAATAAAGAGAGGTTTTCCTGCTTTTTCTCTCACAATAAGATTATGGTTTCGTGACGAGCGGCTTAAGCTTGGCTTCAATCTCTGCTCGCTTCGACTCCAAAAACGGCGGAAGGGCGAGTGACTCTCCCAAATGCTCGAACTCTTCATCCGTATCAAAGCCTGGTCCATCAGTGGCGAGCTCAAACAAAATGCCGTTCGGCTCCCGGAAATACAAGGAACGGAAATAAAAGCGATCTACAAAGCCAGAGTTGGCGATTCTCTCCGCCTTTATCTTCTCCACCCATCGGAGCATCTCCCCTTCATCCTCTACACGAAAAGCGACGTGATGCACGCCGCCGCGGCCCAGTCGTTCAGGAGGCAAATCGTTGCGTGTTTCCAGATGAATTTCAGAACCAGAGCCGCCTTTCCCTGTCTCATAGACGAGGATGTCCGGCTGTCCCGCTACAGGAGACGCATACTGTCCACTCCTGCGGTAGCCCATCACCCTCGTCAGCACCTCGTCTGTCAGTTCGGGGTCCGGTACGGTAAGCTGAACAGGACCGAGACCATTGATCGCATACTGAACAGGTACCGGACCCCGGCTCCAGGCTATACCCGCTTCCACCCCTGTATGATTCTCATCAGAGACCAGAATCAACCTCTGTCCTTCATGATCCCGGAATCGCAAAATACGCCGACCGGCAGCTTCTGTGATGGTTTCATGTGAAACATTGTGTTCATTCAGCCGTTTCTCCCAGTAGAAAAGAGCTTCATCATTCGGCACTCTTAGTGAGATGGATGAGATGCTGTTGTTGCCATCATGGTTCCGCCCGGCCATCGGGAGTTCAAAAAAGGTCAGCTCGGTTCCCGGATTTCCTTTTTCATCCCCATAAAAAAGGTGATACATAGACGTGTCATCCTGATTGACTGTCTTCTTAATTAACCGCAGCCCTAGCACGTTCGTATAAAAATTATAGTTATGCTGTGCGTTCGCCGTCATGGCAGAAACGTGGTGAATGCCCTTCAGTTCCATTTGAAACGCCTCCGTTTAATTATTAGTTACTTACTAATAGTAAACTACTTTCCGAACGTAATTGCAAGGGTTTCTTTTAAAAATAAGGGGTCCGGTACGTTTGATTCAAAAGTGTGCATTTTCGCACTTCCGCCAAAAACGTACCGGACCCCCATCCTTTATCCATCATAGACATATAAAGAAAACTTGGCTGACGTCAAGCCTTTAAGTCAGCCTTAGTTGCCCTTACACTATGTTCGTTAACTTTTTGGCCACGTCGAGTAATCATCTTGCAAAAAAGTTATACTTTCCATTAGTGTAAAGAAAACTTGGCTGACGCCATGCCTTTAAGTCAGCCTTTGTTAAAAAGTTATACTTTCTTAAAGTGTAAAAAAACCCGCAGTCCGTGTAACCGGGCTGCGGGTCTAGTCATTACCTATTCAGTAACGTATGGCAACAATGCCATGAAACGAGAGCGCTTGATTGCGCGCGTTAATTGACGCTGATATTTAGCAGAAGTTCCTGTCACACGACGAGGAAGGATCTTACCACGTTCAGAAATGAAACGCTTTAGAAGATCAGTGTCTTTATAGTCGATGTAAGTGATTTTGTTTACAGTGAAGAAACAAACCTTACGACGCTTTTGGCGTCCACCGCGACGTCCAGCCATGGTGCATACCTCCAATCATAGTTGTTTTTTTATATAGTAACGTTCCGTTGTTTACGTATTAGAATGGCAGATCGTCATCAGAAATGTCGATCGGTGTGCCGTCATTCGCAAACGGGTCATCTTTGAAGTTATTGCGGTTGGCATTCTGCTGCTGTTGCTGCTGTCCGCCATAGCCGTTCTCACTTCCGAAGCTGCGGTTCTGATTTGGCTGAGCACCAAATCCGCGATCATTGTTCGATGGTCCTCCGAAGTTGTTTGCTGTTTGAGGCTGATATTGGCCTTGTCCAGCATTCGCATTTCGAGGTTCAAGGAACTGAACACTCTCCGCCATTACTTCGGTAACATAAACGCGCTGACCCTGGTTGTTATCGTATGAACGGGTTTGCATCCGCCCATCAACTCCCGCAAGCGAACCCTTTTTCAAGAAGTTGGCCACGTTTTCAGCTGGTTTTCGCCACACAACACAGTTAATAAAATCTGCCTCGCGCTCACCCTGCTGGTTCGAAAAAGGACGATTCACAGCAAGCGTGAAGTTGGCTACAGCCACGCCGTTTGGAGTGTATTTTAATTCCGGGTCTTTCGTTAAACGTCCCACCAGTACTACACGATTTAGCATCAGAACCACTCTCCTAAAGGATTATCTTTCGTCTACAATCGTCATGAAACGAAGAACATCTTCGTTGATCTTCATAAGACGGTCGAACTCGTTAATCGCTTCGATTGGAGAGTTTACTTCCAATAGAGTGTAATACCCGTCGCGGAAGTCATTGATCTCATAAGCAAGACGCTTCTTGCCGATTTCTTTTTCGTTCGCGATCTCCGCACCGTTATCTGTTAGGATTGTCTTTGCACGCTCGCGCGTAGCTTTCAACGTATCCTCTTCAACATTCGGACGGACGATGTACATGATTTCGTACTTTTTCATTCCGTTCACCTCCTTTTGGTCTTAGCGGCCCAAGCTCGAAACTCAGGCAAGGAGCAAATCATCAAATCAAAATATCGACAATTACTCACAATATAGAATTATAACAAACACTGCCCAGAAAGACAAGGGCATCCTTTGAAAATAGTCGATCCTCATCATTCATGTTTCCAGAAGTCCTCGTGGAGTTTCGTGGGGGTCCGGTACGGCACACGGTAAAACCCTTTCACACCCGTAATCTCCTCTTTCACGTACCGGACCCCAAAAACCATCAAAAACCTCACACACAAAAACAAAAAAAATAAAAAAGCCGCGGCATAACCTGATATCTCGGTTTTGCCGCGGCTGCTTCATTTGTTTTATACGTTGAAACGGAAATGGACCACATCTCCATCTTTCATTTCATACTCTTTTCCTTCAAGGCGCGTTTTACCTTTTTCCTTAGCTGCTGCCATGCTTCCCGCTTCCATCAAGTCATCGTAGGCAACAACTTCGGCACGGATGAACCCGCGCTCAAAGTCCGTATGGATGATGCCTGCACACTGAGGAGCCTTCATGCCCTTGCGGAACGTCCACGCGCGCACTTCCTGCACACCTGCCGTGAAGTAAGTCGCAAGTCCGAGCAAGGAGTAAGAAGCACGGATCAGCTTATCAAGACCTGCTTCTTCTATGCCAAGCTCTCCTAGGAACGCCTTCTTTTCTTCACCGTCTAGCTCAGCGATTTCTTCTTCTACACGCGCACAGATCACAATCACTTCTGCGTTTTCACGTGCTGCATATTCGCGAACGGATTCAACGTGCTGATTTGTGCCTTCTAGTAAGTCGTCCTCGCTCACGTTCGCCACATAAAGGATCGGCTTCATCGTTAACAAGTGCAAACCGTATACGATTTTCTTCTCATCAACAGAAAGATCCACGCTGCGCGCTGGAAGCTCGTTCATGAGCGCTTCTTTAATCTTTTGCAGAACAGGCAGTTCAGCCAATGCTTCTTTGTCTTTTGATTTCGCAAGTTTTTCAATACGCTGGATGCGCTTGTCGACCGTTTCCATGTCAGCAAAGATCAGCTCAAGGTTAATGACCTCAATGTCCTCTACTGGATTAACCTGGCCGTGAACGTGCGTGATGTTTTCATCTTCAAAACAGCGGACAACCTGGAGAATCGCGTCTGTCTGGCGGATATGAGACAAAAATTTGTTGCCCAGTCCCTCACCTGTACTCGCACCTTTAACGATACCGGCGATGTCCGTGAATTCAAACGTTGTCGGTACGGTCTTTTTCGGCTGCACAAGCTCTGTCAGCTTCTGCAAACGGTGGTCCGGCACTTCAACAATCCCCACGTTCGGTTCAATCGTACAGAAAGGATAGTTCGCGGATTCTGCGCCCGCTTGTGTAATCGCGTTAAAAAGTGTGGATTTGCCGACGTTCGGCAACCCTACGATACCTGTCGTTAGAGCCATGTTTTTCACTCCTCATTTATATGGAACATATGTTTGTTATCTTCAAATAAACATCCTTCACAATTATAGGTTTTCTTTTCCTAAAAGACAAGAACCTAACCAAAACAGGGCTGTTCCGCAAACTCAGCGGAACAGCCCTGATCCTTCTTTAAAAGTCATAATTCGCCTGTCATCACCATGTTTCACGTGAAACATGAAAAAAGCTGGACATGCTCTCATTACTGCATGTGATGCTAGCTCTCTTCCTTCACCGTCAGAACCTTTTTGACCTTTTTCGCGAACTCGCTTCTTGGAAGCATGACGCTGTGCTGGCATCCCATGCATTTAATGCGGATATCCGCTCCCATTCGGATGATCTTCCAGCGGTTCGTGCCGCATGGATGCACTTTTTTCATCTCGACTTCATCATTGAGTTCAAATGTTTTTTGCTGCATGCCACTATCCCCTTTACGATTTTTTCGCAGCGGCGGCGGGTGCCTGCTCTTTATGGTAGGTAACCATTTTAGGATACGGAATCTCTATGCCTTGCTTGTCGAATTCTGCTTTGATCGCTTTTCTAAGCTCTCTTGAAATTTTAAAGTGTGTCATCGGCAGCACTTCAGCCGTCACTCGGATCACGACTTCTGACGCACCAAGCATTTGAACGCCGAGCACTTCCGGCGGCTTGACCATTTCCGGGAAGTCCGGCTCTTTCGCATGGACGACCTCCTGAATAATTTTCTGCGCTTTTTCGATGTCTTCCTCGTACGCGATGCTCACATCGACGACAGCGATGCTGTTGTGGACAGAGAAGTTCGTCACTTCCAATATGGATGAATTCGGCAGGATGTGCAGTTCTCCTGTCCAGCTTTTAATTTTCGTCGTCCGCAGCCCGATTTCTTCCACATGCCCTTCAAAGCTCGCGACCCTTACGTAATCACCGACAGAAAATTGATTCTCAAATATAATGAAAAATCCAGTGATGATATCCTTCACAAGACTTTGCGCGCCAAACCCGATCGCGAGTCCGACAACACCGGCACCTGCGAGCAGTGCTTTAATATCCACAAATTCGCTGAGTATGGTTAAAAACGCCATAAAATACACCACATACGAAATCACATTACCTAAAAGTTTAACCAGTGTCGCTTCTCTTCGCTCCGATAACAGTTTAAGCGGGCTTTTGTCACGCAGTTTAAAAGCGTTGACTACCGCAACACTTAACAGATGCTTGATGATGACCGCTCCGATGATGATTCCGATAATTTTCAAACCGGTTCCGGCAAACGCCATCCAAACAGCGCTGTCTGTCAAATATTGATAAGCCTCTTCTGCCATTTTAGAAAAAGCCGTTCCTTCCATTCAAACAACCTCCATCTTTCATGCCAATTGCACTTCTTTTGTACAGTGTATCATCTCTTTCCGAACTGTAAACATCAGCCGGTTAACAAACGAGCAGCAGAGGGTATACTACCTTAACCACCCTATGAAAATAGAAACGTATGTATAGGAAACACTTTCCTTCCGTATACTGATAGTACCATCTTAAAGGAGAGGATATCATGTTCCTCAAACGGAAACTAGGACTAGGTAAACCGATGCAATACAAGACGCACCACGAAGATAAGGAAGCTTCTTTTTCAGTTACGGAACAAATACTTTCCTTACTGCCCGATTTCACGCAGCCTGTGGTTGTCGTCTGTATCGGGACGGACCGGTCCACGGGCGATGCGCTTGGCCCGCTCGTCGGCTCGAAGCTAAAAGCGAAGGATACGTTTCCGTTCTATGTGTACGGAACGCTTGATGAGCCCGTTCACGCAGTGAATTTAGAGGAAAAGCTGGCTTTTATCAAAAAAGAGCACCCCGGTGCATTCGTCATCGGAATCGATGCTTGCCTTGGGCGATTGAACCATGTTGGCATGATCTCTCTCGGTGATGGACCAGTTAAGCCTGGTGCCGGTGTGAACAAACAGCTTCCGGCTGTTGGCGACATACATATCACCGGCATCGTGAACGTCAGCGGATTTATGGAATACTTTGTTCTCCAAAACACCCGGCTCAGTATCGTAATGAAAATGGCGGACTTGATCGCCGACTCCTTACTTATGGCTTCGCTAAGAAAAAAAATTCAGTTCCGCGCCGCGGCGCAAGTACCTGCTGCGGCTAACGATGACATCTTCAAAATACAATAAATGCAGCATCAACAGCAAATGCCGCCCAACAGCGGCATTTTTTCTTTTTTACATAAAATGCAGTGCAGCCGTTATTTCGCTCCAATAAAACACGATGACGGCTAGGGCTACAGTGAACAAAAGGCCTGGCAGCAGGTTGGCGACACGGATTTTCGTGACACCTAAAATGTTCAGCCCGATGGCGAGGATCATGATGCCTCCCGTGCCGGTAATCTCCACAATCATGGCATCCATGAGCTTTTCTGGGACAAAGCGGTCAATCTGCGTGGCAAAAAGTGTGATGATGCCTTGATACAGCACGACCGGTATCGCCGAGAACATGACTCCGATACCAAGAGCCGATGTGAAAAGCATGGCGCAAAAACCGTCGATTAGTGCTTTCGTATACAGCACGGCATGATCCTGCCTCAATCCGCTGTCGAGTGCACCAACAATCGCCATCGCCCCAACGACAAACACCAGTGTCGCCGTCACAAATCCTTGTGCGACCGTTCCCTGCTCCTTCGATCCGATCCGGCTCTCCAGCCATTTTCCGACACGTCCGAGCTTGTCCTCCAGATCCATCTTCTCGCCTAAAGCACCGCCCAAGGCAAGACTCGCAATGACAATAAGAAACTGCTCGCTTTTCAGTCCCATTCCGATGCCTAGCACAGCAACCGCCAACCCCATCGCCTGCATCACCGTCGTTTTCGTCTTTTCCGGAATGCTTGTCCAAAAAAGCCCAAGAAAGCTTCCGAGTAGGATCGCCAAACCATTTACCAACGTTCCAAGTAAGGACATGTTCTCTTCTCCTGAGTGTAAGTATTTGTAACTCTCTCTTTATTAAGCGTAAAAAGAAAAACCACCCGGCGGATGGTTTCTTATTTATCTAGAATTTCAAGGATTCGGTCAAGGTCTTCCTCTGAAAAGAACTCGATTTCAATCTTGCCTTTGCGCTTCATTTTCTTAATGCTGACGGATGTACCCAGACGGTCTCTTAAGTCTGTCTCCCTCTCGCGGAGATAGACACTCAGCACAGGCTTTTTCTTCTTGGTTCCACGTGAAACATTTTGGTTGATGTCCTGGATCAGCTTCTCAAGCTGGCGGACGTTTAGGTGGTCTGTCACCGTTTTGTGAATCACGTCCTGCATTTTCGTTTTCTTTTTCAAGCCAAGAAGCGCCCGTCCGTGCCCCATTGAAATCGTACCTTCACTGATTAGATTCAGCACCGGCTCCGGTAACTGAAGCAATCGAATATGGTTCGTGATGTGCGGGCGGCTCTTTCCGACACGCGCTGCGAGCTCCTCTTGTGTCACTTTAAGGTGCTCAATCAGCTTCTGATACGCCTGCGCCTCTTCCACAGGGTTCAGGTCCTCACGCTGCAGATTTTCAATAAGCGCGATCTCCATCATTTCCTGCTCGCTTAAGTCTCTGACGATAGCAGGCATCATCTTCAATCCCGCTTCCTTAGCGGCTCGATAACGCCGCTCGCCCATAACAATTTCAAACCCTTTAATGCTTTTGCGCACTACGATCGGCTGAAGGATGCCGTGCTGTTCGATCGATTCCTTCAATTCGTTAATATGAGCCGGGTCAAACACTTTTCTAGGCTGATACGGATTGGGGCGGATTTCTTTCATTTTAATTTCTTTTACAGCTTCTTCCGCAGGTGCATCAGCCGGCGGAAAAAAGACACCTAGTCCCTTACCTAACCCTTTCGCCACTGCCGATCACTTCCTTCGCTAATTCTAAGTACACTTCTGCTCCTCTGGATTTAGGATCGTAAATGATAATAGGCTTTCCATGGCTCGGTGCTTCAGATAGTCGGATATTCCGAGGAATAATGGACTTGTACACCTTGTCCTGAAAGTATTTCTTCACTTCTTCAATCACTTGAATGCCAAGGTTCGTGCGGGCATCAAGCATCGTGAGGAGGACACCATCGATCATAAGGTCGGTATTCAAATGCTTCTGAACAAGCCGAACCGTGTTAAGCAGCTGGCTGAGACCTTCAAGCGCATAATACTCGCACTGAACGGGAATCAAAACCGAATGAGCCGCTGTCAGGGAGTTGATCGTCAAAAGTCCTAGTGATGGAGGGCAATCAATGATGATGTAATCATATCGGCTGCTTACACTCTCCAATGCTCGCTTGAGCCTCACTTCCCGGGAAATCGTCGGTACGAGCTCAATTTCCGCTCCGGCAAGCTGGATGGTGGAAGGCAGAATATGCAATCCTTCCACAAGGGTTTCTACTATCACGTCATTGATGTCAGCATCTTCTACTAAAATATTATAAATACATTGGTCAATGTCGCCTTTTTCAACGCCTACTCCGCTCGTTGCGTTGCCTTGCGGATCAATGTCCACGAGCAGCACCTTTTTCCCAAAATAAGCTAGACATGCTCCCAGGTTAACTGAAGTTGTTGTCTTTCCGACCCCGCCCTTTTGGTTTGCGATCGCTATGATTCTCGCCATGATGTCACCTACCTCTTTTCTTCAAACTATTACCTCTATAATATCAGAAAGAGGAAAAAATAACTTATTTAAAATCAACAAACAATGAAAGAATTTTTCTTAGCAATAACCCATTTTTAAATAGTATTCAGCGAAGTTGTTGATCTCCGTTACAGGCGCACGCTTATCCAGAGGGGTATGGAGAAAAGCAGGAAGGGCTCGTCCAGCCCCGACATGCAAATTAGGAAGGGACCGGTAAGTCGGTTTGTGACTTATTGGGCACTAGCCCTTTTGTCGCTACGCGCCCTTAAAAGGTCTCACCTGCATCACTCCCACTCGCTGGAGTCGGCACCTTTCACTGCGATCAACTTACGCAATGAAGTATTCAAAGTTGATTTATTCGTTCAAAGTTTCAGCAGATGGACAATACAAAAGATAAAAGCAACCGCTGATATTTAAAAGAAAAAGCAGTATCGTCTCGCTGTAACGAGCTGATACTGCTTTTTCTTTTACTTTTTCGGAATCTTAATCGTGAATTGGTAAAATTCTTCGTGTTCTTCTTCTTCGGTGTCGATGGAAAGTCCGCTTTGCAGGACCATGTCGACAGACTGTCTTACAGTATTGATGGCTAGACGCATGTCTTTAGAAAATGATTTTCGGCGGGCGACGGGCTTTTTGGCCTCGATCTCGCCTTCTATCATTCGTTTAATGCGTTCTTCTGTTTGTTTTACGTTCAGCTGCTTTTCTAAAATCTCTGAGAGAACCTGTTCCTGCTTTTCCGGCACCTTCAGTATGATGAGGGCGCGAGCGTGGCGTTCAGAGATCTTCTTAGCAAGCAGGGCATCCTGAATCGATTGTGGAAGCTTCAGCAGGCGCAGTTTGTTCGCGATCGTCGACTGGCCTTTCCCGAGCTGCTGCGCAAGCCCTTCCTGTGTGAGTCCGTGTATTTCCAGAAGACGTGCATAAGCCATTGCCTCTTCGATCACCGTCAGTTCTTCGCGCTGCAGGTTTTCAATGAGCGCGACGGAAGCCGTCTGTGAGTCGTCCATCTCTTTTACGATAACAGGGACGGTCTCCCAACCCAGCTTCTGTGATGCTCGCCATCTGCGCTCACCCGCGATGATCTCATAGCGGTCATCCCCCATCGGGCGGACGACGATTGGCTGGATCATGCCATGCTCTTGAATGGTCTGCGATAATTCTTCAATCCGTTCATCTATAAAAACCGTTCTTGGCTGAAAACGGTTTGGAACAATGCTTCTAACTGGAATTTGCAAAACTTCTTCGTTGTCATTTTTCTCAGGCGTCTCCAGAGTCTGCGTTTGTGTCTGCTGGGTCTGCTGGTTTTTTTCGCCGATGCCGAATAACCTTGAAAAAGAATTCTTCATGCGAATACACCACCTTATGTGATCTATCTATCTATTTCGCTGCAGCAGGCCCTGACTCCTGCCGGCCCCCGAAAATCTTTACAAATCCTGTATGTAACAGGTGTGTTTCACGTGAAACACACCCTTTTCTTATTCTAACGGTGAACGGTTCGGTGTTCCCGGCTTGCGCGGGTATTTTTTAGGCGTAGTGCTTTCCTTCTTGATCGTAACGATGTACCGTTCACTCTCTTCAATCGGAAGCGTGAAAGCATGAAGGTCTTCCACTTTTCCACCCAGCGTCTTTAGTGCTTTTTCGCCGTTTTTTAATTCCTCCGGAAGAGCAGAGCCTTTCATAGCCACAAAATGTCCACCTTTCTTGACGAGTGGCAGACACAGCTCACTCAAAACAGACAGACGGGCGACAGCGCGGGCTGTAACAAGGTCATAGCTCTCGCGAATTTCTGCTTTTTGCCCGAATGTTTCTGCGCGGTCGTGGTAGAAATGGCAGTTCTCCAGCCCTAGCTCTGATGCCAGGTGCTCGAGGAACGAGATCCGCTTGTTGAGTGAGTCAACAATGGAAACTTCCAGGTGAGGAAAGCAAATTTTAATCGGGATGGATGGAAATCCTGCCCCTGCTCCAACGTCGCAAACACTCTTCACTTTTGTGAAATCAAAGTAAAACGCAGCTGACACGGAGTCAAAGAAGTGCTTTAAGTACACTTCTTCTTTATCGGTAATCGCTGTCAGGTTCATCTTTTCGTTCCATTCGACAAGCGTTTCATAGTATTGCTGAAACTGGTTCATCTGATGATCGGAAAGCTGGATTCCTTTTTCAGCGAGCTTTTCTTGAAATAATGCTGTATTCATGCGTACCCCCTGTTATCGTGCCAATTTCGCGAGCTTGCCTTGCTCGAGATACACGAGCAGGATGGAAATGTCGGCAGGGTTAACGCCAGACACACGCGACGCCTGTCCTACAGACAGCGGACGCACTTCATGCAGCTTCTGCTTCGCCTCGGTCGCGAGCCCGTTAATCGCGAAATAGTCCAGATCCTCCGGAAGCTTCTTATTTTCCATCTTCAGCATACGCTCTACCTGCGCCAGCTGTTTATCGATATAGCCGGCATATTTAATCTGAATCTCGACCTGTTCTGCTACACTCTCTTCGAGTGCCTCTTCTGCAGGTGCCAGACGGTGAATCACAGGGTATGTGATCTCAGGCCTTCTTAATAAGGACGCGGCACTCATCGGTTCTTTAATCGGGGAGCTGTTCTCCTCGGCCAGAATGCGTAGTGTTTCTTCCGTCGGCTTGACGGAAACGTGCTCAAGGCGCTCTTTTTCAGCCGCGATCGCCGCTTTTTTCGCTAGGAAACGCGCAAACCGGTCATCGGAAATCAAACCGATCTCGTGGCCTTTTTCAGTTAAGCGCAGATCCGCGTTATCATGGCGAAGAAGAAGGCGGTACTCCGCTCGCGATGTAAGCAGTCGGTACGGCTCGTTCGTTCCTTTTGTTACCAGGTCATCGATCAAGACACCGATGTACGCTTCTGAACGGTCCAGGATAAGCGGATCCTTTTCCTGTGCCTTTCTCGCTGCGTTAATTCCGGCCATCAGCCCTTGTCCGGCTGCTTCTTCATAGCCGCTCGTACCGTTCAGCTGCCCGGCAGTAAAGAGACCCGGCACCTTCTTCGTTTCAAGTGACGGCCAAAGCTGTGTCGGCACGATGCTATCGTACTCGATCGCATAGCCGGCACGCATCATTTCCGCTTTTTCAAGCCCTGGAATCGTCGATAAAATCTTCAGCTGAATGTCTTCAGGAAGACTGGTCGACAGACCCTGCACGTACACTTCCTCTGTGTTTCGCCCTTCCGGCTCAAGGAAGATCTGGTGACGCGGCTTGTCGTTAAAGCGCACGATTTTGTCTTCAATCGAAGGACAATACCGGGGTCCGGTCCCTTCGATCATGCCAGAGTACATCGGCGAACGATGCAGGTTGCCGTTGATGAGAGCGTGCGTCTCTTCGCCTGTATACGTCAGCCAGCATGGCAGCTGGTCAGTGATATACTCGGTCGTTTCATAGCTGAACGCCCGCGGAACATCGTCACCTGGCTGAATTTCTGTTTTCGAATAATCGATTGTTTTCGAATTGACTCGCGGCGGCGTTCCGGTCTTGAAGCGCACCATATCGAAGCCAAGCTCCTGCAGATGATACGACAAGTTCACGGACGGCGCCATGTTGTTCGGTCCGCTCTCATACGAAAGGTCGCCGATAATGATCTTTCCACGCAAATACGTACCCGTCGTGAGCACGACCGCTTTCGCCTCATGCTCGGCACCCGTTTGCGTGATCACGCCTTTACACACCCCGTCTTCTACGATCAGGCGCTCGACCATTCCTTGGCGGACGGTCAAGTTCGGTGTGTTTTCCATCGCTTTTTTCATTTCATGCTGATATAAATATTTGTCAGCCTGCGCTCTGAGCGCGCGTACGGCCGGGCCTTTCCCTGTGTTAAGCATGCGCATCTGAATATGCGTCTTATCGATGTTGCGCCCCATTTCGCCGCCAAGCGCGTCAAGCTCACGCACAACGATCCCTTTTGCCGGTCCTCCGACAGACGGGTTGCACGGCATATACGCAATCGCGTCCAGATTCAGCGTCATGCAAAGTGTTTTCGCACCCATTCTTGCCGCAGCTAGGGCCGCTTCGACTCCGGCATGACCGGCCCCGACAACGATCACATCGAATGTTTCGGCTTTATATCCCATATTTCTTACCTCCTTCTATGTTTATTTTCCTAAGCAAAATTGTGAAAAGAGCTGGTCGATCAAGCTTTCCGAGACACTGTCTCCAATAATCTCGCCAAGAATTTCCCAAGCTCGTGTAATGTCTATCTGAACCATGTCGATCGGCAATGACATTTCGATGCCGCCTAGTGCTTCTTCTATATGATGGACCGCTTGATGAAGCAGGGCGATGTGGCGCGTGTTGGACACATAGGTCAAATCCTGGCCCTCGATTCCCGCTTCAAAGAACAGTTCCGCAATCGATTTTTCCAGCTCGTCCACGCCTTCTTCTTTTAAAAGTGAAGTGGAAACGACTGGTGACGTGCCAGCAAGCTCTCTTACCCGCTGCATATCGATGTGCGCCTCAAGATCCGTCTTGTTGACGATCACGATCTTGTCCATTCCTTCTGCCGCTTTAAACAGGTTCTCGTCCTCTGGCGACAAGATCTCGTTTCCATTCAGCACGAGTAAAATCAAATCCGCCTCGCGCAGCACCTTGCGCGACTTTTCGACACCGATCTTTTCGACGATGTCTTCTGTATCGCGGATTCCCGCTGTGTCAATCAGACGAAGCGGCACGCCTCTCACATTCACATATTCCTCGATCACATCGCGCGTTGTTCCCGCGATATCTGTCACGATCGCTTTGTTTTCGTGAACAAGGGCGTTAAGAAGCGAGGATTTGCCGACGTTCGGACGTCCGATGATCGCGGTCGATAACCCCTCGCGCAGTATTTTGCCCTGTGATGCGGTTTGCAGGATCTTCTGTATTTCGGTTTGGACGAATTGCAGCTTTTCGTTGAGCAATCGGTGCGTCATCTCTTCTGCATCGTACTCCGGATAATCGATGTTCACTTCAACGTGCGCGATCGTCTCGAGGAGCGTCTGGCGCAGTTCGGTGATCAGTCGTGATAGGCGTCCTTCCATCTGGTTAAGCGCCACGTTCATCGCCCGGTCTGTTTTCGCGCGGATCAAATCGATGACCGCTTCTGCCTGCGACAAGTCGATTCGGCCATTTAAAAAGGCGCGTTTCGTAAATTCCCCCGGCTCAGCCAGCCTCGCTCCTTCTCTGAGGATGAGCTGCAGCACACGGTTCACCGACACTAAGCCGCCGTGGCAGTTTATCTCGACCACGTCCTCGCGTGTGAAGGTGCGCGGTGCAAGCAGCACACTAGTCATGACTTCTTCTACGGCCTCGCCCGTCTTCGGATCGATCAGCTTGCCGTAATGAATCGTGTGCGTCTCCGCCTCTTTAAGAGCAAGCTTGCCTTTAAAAATTTTATCTGCGATGCTGACCGCCTCATCACCGCTCAAGCGAACGATCGCGATCGCACCCTCGCCAAGCGGCGTTGAAATCGCCGCTATCGTATCATAATGCATGTCTTTCACCCCGCTTCTTTCCACATGCCGTTCTCATTATCTTATCTATTATTATAGCCGTTATGAACCAGCTATTATCGTAAAGTTGCGTGTTTCTGCAAAAAGGGCAGAAATGTCCACAATACCCTCTAGTTTAACTCACATCGCCACCTCGTTGCAATGGATTAAGGTGCTAAGAAGGCGACACGTTAAGTGGCCGTCGCCAAGTCCTGACAGCTCTGGTTGGGGTTTGTTTGCGAATCTGCAAGGTTTATTTGCAGAAGTGAAAACTTTATTTGCAAATCTCGACCCTTTATTTGCAGATCTGAAAATTTATTTGCACGCGCCCTGAGATGCCCGCTTACAGCCATGAAAAAACCCCAGACGACTTTGTCCGGGGTTTGCTGATTATCTTGTTTTGGCTGGCCGGATGACCACTTTTCGGAACGGCTCTGTTCCTTCTGAAGTGGTTTCTACGGCGCGTTCGTTCTTTAAGGTCACATGAATGACTTTTCGTTCATTGGCCGGCATCGGCTCGAGTGCGACGCTGCGTCTTGTCGCTGCCACCTTTTGGGCGGAGTGTGCGGCCAGACGTTCGAGCGACTCTTTGCGCCGCGCGCGATAGTTCTCTGCATCGAGAACGATTCGAACAAATTTTTCCGTGCCTTGGTTGGCCACGAGATTCACGAGAAATTGTAAAGAGTTCAGAGTTTGTCCGCGTTTTCCGATCAAAATAGCGATTTTCTCGCCGCTCATTTCAAATAACACGTCGTCTCCTCTGCCACTTTTGGTGATGGTAACGGGTACGCCCATTTTGGCGGTGACATCCTGAAGATAGTCCAACGCGGTTTGAACAGGATCAGCTTTTACCGTCACTTCAACTCTAGCAGGCTTGCCTCCGAAACCAAGAAAGCCTTTTTTGGGCTCTTCCAACACTCGAATGTCCACCTGTTCCTCAGAAGCCTGAAGTTCTGTCAATGCTGCTGCAACTGCTTCTTCTACCGTTTTGCCTGTTACCTGTACCATTTTCACTTTTTCGTGCCCCCATCCACCGTTTTTTCTTTATTTTTCACCGGGGTTGTAATGAAATACGTTTGGACAATCATAAAGATGTTACCGACTACCCAGTAAAGAGAAAGTGCGGCTGGGAAGTTGATCGCGAACACAACGATCATGACCGGCATGATGTATAGAAGCATCTTCATCTGCGGCTGCGGGTCTTCCATTCCGCCCATCATGATCTTCTGCTGCAAGAATGTTGTCAAACCTGCGACAAGCGGAAGAACGTAAAATGGATCTGGAGCGCCAAGATCAAACCATAGGAAATTATGGTTCGCAATTTCCTTCGTACGCATGATCGCGCTATAGAACGCGAGCAAGATCGGCATCTGAATCAAAAGCGGTAAACAACCTGCTGCAGGGTTTACCTTATTCTTCTGGAAAAGAGCCATCGTTTCCTGCTGAAGCTTTTGCTGAGTTTGCGCATCCTTGGAGCTGTATTTCGCGCGCAGCTCTTTCAGTTCAGGCTGGATCGCCTGCATCGCTTTCGAACTCTTCGTCTGCTGAATCATCAGCGGAAGAAGAACAAGACGGATCATGACCGTGACGAGCACGATGGACAACCCGTAATTCTCACCAGTCAGCTCGGCTACTTCAGTAATAAGCCAAGAAAGCGGGTAAACAAAGTATTCGTTCCAAAACCCTGTACTGTTTTCATCAATCGCCGCAGTTGATGGACTGCAGCCTGTCATGACGGCAATCGCCGCGAGCATGACAAATAAAACACTTAACTTCTTGCGCACACCAATATCCTCCTTATGACTATCTCGGTTTCAGTTGCTAGTTACGCTTCTTCTCCGGGACATGGTCCACACCGCCCGGGTGGAGCGGATTGCACCTAAGTATACGGCGAAGCGTCAGCCAAGTTCCCTTGATTACGCCAAATCGCCGGTAAGCTTCGAGTCCGTAATGAGAACAAGTCGGGTAAAATCGGCATGAAGGCGGAGTTAAGGGAGAAATGAAACGCTGATAGAAACGGATCATTCCGATCGCCAGTGCCTTCATTTTCGCCTCTCCTTTGACTGTCTTATGACTCTTGCCCTTCCCATCACATGCTGCAGGCTTTTCTCAATTTCATGATAATCCATTTCAGCTGCCGGCATTCGGGCGATGATTACGTAATCAGCATCCTGGTGGATCTGATCCTTATGTTTAAAAAGCATTTCTTTAATCAGCCGCTTGATGCGGTTGCGAGTGACGGCGTTTCCAACTTTTTTGCTGACAGACAGACCGACGCGGAATTCGCCCTGGCCTTCCCGCTTCAGCACATATATTACAAATTGGCGGTTCGCCGTTGATTTCCCTTTTTTAAATACTTCTTGAAATTCGTCATTTTTTTTAATACGCTGCTGCTTTTTCATTCATTGAACACTCCATTGCTTGCAACGGCTTTATTGTTTAAGGAATTGTCGTCCTCATCAGTATGGGTAATTTACAAAAAAGTAAAACTTGGCGGCTGCCAAGCTTTTTTTGTAGACCCGCCAGGCCGTTTGTTACACTGGCAGTGTTTTCTGCTGTTAGGCCGGAAACGTTATTCATATTCATAAAGAAAACTTGCCGCGTCAGTCACCCTTCTCGCAAACAAGTTATACTTCCTTAAAGTGAAAGAAAACTTGGCTGACGCCATGTCCTTTAAGTCAGCCTTAGTTGACCTTATCCTTTATTCTTAAACTTTTTGACTGCGTCGATGATCTTCACAGGTAAAAAGTTAAACTCTCTTAAAGTGGAAAAAAGACCACTGAGATCAGCGGCCTATGCAGATAATACTTTTCTTCCTTTTTGACGGCGGCGAGCTAGAACTTTACGTCCGTTCTTTGTAGCCATGCGCGCGCGGAAACCATGAACCTTCTTACGCTTACGGTTGTTAGGTTGAAATGTTGGTTTCATTTATAGAACACCTCCCTGAGGATAAATCTCTAAAAGACAGTCTAAATAAGTATAAAGACAGTCCCTTGGTTTTGTCAAGTTCCTCTTAAAATTAATCATAAACTTCGTTATTAGTATTCGATGAAGTCGTTGATCTGCGTTACAGGTGCACGCTTTCCGCGGGGTGATGCCGAAAAGCAGTAACGGCTTGTTCAGCCACGACAAGCAAAAGAACAAGAGGCCGAGAAGATCGGTCTTTGACTTATTGGACTCTTGAAATTTTGACCTCGAGGGGCTAGCCGTTTCTGCTGGACAACTAGAAAAGCAGAAGTGGCTCGTTCAGTCCCGACCATTCATCCTTCTGACTCGATGGGCTAGCCACCGCAGCTGGAGTCGGCACCTTTTACTCCGATCAACTAGCATAGAAGAATTCTGAGACGTTTATAAAGTAATCATCTTTTAGTAAAAAATTATACGTTGTCATGTTAAATAATGAGTGCTCTTTAAGAAAACCACTTTATCTTTTCTTCTCCTTTTGCTGCTTCTGGTTGAAATACTTTCTCTTCTTTGTTGTCTCTTTATAGAAGAAGGCGATTTGTTTGTTATCCATTTTGTTTTTATTCAGAGATTGTTGCCGGCTTCCTTTGTTTTGATTTTTCTTGTAATGATCTGTTTTGCCAGGAACATATTCAGGGCGGTTTTTGTTCTCGTTTTGTGCTTGTACGACATTTATCCCCAAGCTGCTTTTTCGGGCTGCGTTTTATGGCTGTGGATATTTTTTCGACAGGTTTCGCATTATCCACATGGTGAGTCGACAAGTTTTACACAAAATCTAGTGTTGTGGACAACTGTTTTGCACAAGGTATGGAGGTTGTGGATAAGCTTTAAAAACCCATTGCCACCTTTATCTTTTTTTGATATGCTAGTTGTGTTTTAACTCGTTGATAACGAATGTGGCGATGTGGTTTATCCACACGCTGTGGATAAAGTTGTGGACAGTTATTTGTTCTTGTTAATACGCTTGTCCACAGATCGAGAATAACTTATGAAATGCCGCTATTCTACTATATTAACTGTTTCATTCACACAGGCTGTGGATTTTATTTTTATTCATGCATATGCAGGCCGTTGTACAAGTGTTATACGACGTGAACTCCGCTGAAAAAGGTGCTTGAAATATAGGGGAGGGACAAGTAGTGGAAAATATCAGTGACTTGTGGTCCAAGGCGCTGGCTGCAATAGAAAAAAAGGTCAGCAAACCAAGCTTTGAGACTTGGCTTAAGTCAACGACAGCACACGCCCTTCAAAATGATACGCTAGTCATCACCGCACCGAACGATTTCGCGCGTGACTGGCTTGAATCCCGTTATTCGAACTTGATTTCGGAAACGTTGAAGGATGTTACAGGTGCTGCACTGGATGTGAAATTCATCATTCCTCAAAACCAGATCGAGGAAGATTTAACGATGGAGCTTGCTTTAAAGAAAGCGCCAAAAAATGCGCCCGAGCCTCATGAAGAGGTTTCTCAGAGCATGCTTAACCCAAAATATACGTTTGACCGGTTTGTTATTGGTTCCGGAAACCGCTTTGCTCATGCAGCATCACTTGCCGTAGCGGAAGCGCCGGCAAAAGCCTACAACCCGCTCTTCATTTACGGAGGAGTCGGACTGGGAAAGACTCACTTAATGCACGCGATCGGCCATTATGTTGTCGACCACAACCCAGGTGCAAAGGTCGTGTACCTCTCTTCTGAAAAATTCACGAACGAGTTTATCAATTCGATCCGTGACAACAAAACAGTAGAATTTCGCAACAAATTTCGCAGTGTGGACGTGCTTTTGATTGATGATATTCAGTTTCTTGCCGGAAAAGAACAGACCCAGGAAGAATTTTTCCATACGTTCAACGCGCTTCATGAGGAAAGTAAGCAGATTGTCATCTCTAGTGACCGTCCACCAAAGGAAATCCCGACTCTCGAAGACCGTTTGCGTTCCCGCTTTGAATGGGGTCTGATCACAGATATCACGCCGCCTGATCTCGAAACTCGAATTGCGATTTTGAGAAAGAAGGCGAAAGCGGAAGGGCTGGATATTCCGAATGAAGTGATGCTGTATATCGCGAACCAGATCGACACAAACATTCGTGAGCTGGAGGGCGCACTGATCCGTGTAGTGGCTTATTCATCACTCATTAACCAGGATATGAACGCAGATCTGGCTGCAGAGGCGCTAAAGGATATTATCCCGTCTGCCAAGCCGCGCATGCTGACGATTCATCACATTCAAGAAGCGGTCGGCAAGCATTATAATGTGAAGCTTGAAGACTTTACGGCTAAGAAGAGGACAAAATCGGTGGCTTTCCCGCGACAGATTGCGATGTACCTCGCGCGTGAGCTGACGGATAATTCACTGCCAAAAATCGGCGAAGAGTTCGGAGGAAGAGACCATACAACTGTCCTACATGCACATGAAAAGATCTCTAATCTGCTCGTTTCCGATTATCAGCTGCAGAAAAAAGTTCAGGAAATCCACGATCAGCTTAAATCTCATTAAAATTTTCCCTGTTAACAATGTGCATAACCGCATCTAGCTTATACACAGTCTGTCCACATGTGGATAGGCTGTACTTTCTTTTAAAATAGGCTTATCCACAAATTCACAGCGCCTATTACTACTACGACGATTTTTTTTAAAAAAATTATTATATTATCAGGGAGGTTCTTACGCATGAAAGTTAAGATTAATCTGGATCAGCTCATAGAAGGTGTTCAAGATGTCATGAAGGCCGTATCTTCCAGAACAACCGTTCAAATTCTTACAGGGATTAAGATGACCGTTGATCACGAAAGCATGACTTTAACAGGAAGCGACTCCGACATTTCTATCGAACGCCTTATTCCTGTAGAAGAAAACGATATCGTACATATTGAGATCGAACGAGAAGGAAGTGTCGTTCTTCCGGCACGATACTTTTCTGAAATCGTCAGGAAGCTTCCGAACGATACCGTTGAAATAGAAGTAGGCGAACGATTTGAGACGACACTTCGTTCGGGTTCATCAGAATTCAGCCTTCTTGGACTCGATCCGGAAGAATATCCGCTGCTTCCACAGATTCAGGAAAATCATGTGTTTGAGATTCAAGGTGATCTGTTCAAGAACGTGATCCGTCAAACTGTCTTTGCGGTGTCCACCTCAGAAACACGCCCTATATTAACTGGGGTGAACATGAAACTAGAAGATGGCGTGCTGACCTGTACTGCAACAGACAGCCACCGATTAGCGGAGCGTCAAATTTTAGTCGACACGGGATCAGAAGACATTTCGTTCGCGAATGTTGTCATTCCGGGGAAAAGCCTAAACGAGCTTTCCAAAATCATTGATGACAGCGCAGAAAATCTGCAAATCGTCGTAACGAGCAACCAGGTGCTGTTCAAGGCGAAGAACATTTTATTCTTCTCCAGGCTGCTTGATGGAAACTATCCGGATACATCCAAGCTCATCCCGTCTGATTCAAAAACAGAAATCGTTCTTAACACGAAAGACTTTCTTCAGGCGATTGACCGTGCTTCGTTATTGGCGAGAGAAGGAAGAAACAACGTTGTTAAGTTCGCTACGATCGGCAATCAGCAGGTGGAAGTATCGTCTAACTCACCTGAGATCGGAAAAGTGTTCGAGCATGTGATGGTTGATGAGATGGAAGGTGAAGAGCTGAAAATTTCATTTAACGCGAAATATATGATGGAAGCTCTCAAAACGATGGATTCCACAGAAGTAAGAGTCCTGTTCACTGGAGCGATGAGACCGTTCCTCGTGAAACCGACGGGTGACCAGGCGATCAAACAACTTATTTTGCCAGTGCGCACATATTAATAGACTGCCGGTTCTCCGGCGGTTTTTCTATTTCATATAGTTCTTTTTTTTAGAATCAATGAAGTGGCTGATCTACGTTACAGGTGCACGCTTTCCGCGGGGTGTGGCGAAATGCAGGAATGGCTCGTTCAGCCCCGACAAGCAAATGAGGAAGGGACCGGTAAGTCGGTTTGTGACTTATTGGGCACTTCCTCATTTGACCTCGAGGGGCTAGCCATTTCTGCTGGACAGGTGAGCCCCTTCGTCGCAAGCGCCATTGAAGGGTCTCACCTGCATCACTCATCCCGCTGGAGTCGGCACCTTTCACTCAGATCAACCTCAGTCAATGAAGAATTCAAAGAAGCCGAAAAAAAGGGTGCACGCCGATCTAGGAATAGTGTGAGTGATTCGTTGAAAGTGTTGAAGTGAAAACTCGATTTCCTTGAAACTGGTGAATGGTAAAGTAATTAAGAGGTTTGGCTATACTTGAGATAGAATATTAGAGGAGGTTGTACATATGCCGAATGTACAGATTAAGACGGATTATATTACGCTGCAGCAGCTGCTGAAAATCACCGATGCGATTGAATCGGGTGGAATGGTAAAATGGTATTTAGCTGAGCATGAAGTGTTCGTGAACGGGGAACGTGAGAGCAGGAGAGGAAGGAAGCTGTATGAAGGTGATACAGTGGCGATTCCGAAGCTAGGCAAATTTACTGTGAGCAGGTAACAGGGGGAAAGCCCTTTGCATATTGAAGAGTTAGCGATTAAACAATACCGAAATTACCGGTCCCTTTCCCTTTCGTTCGAGAACAAGGTGAACGTGTTTCTTGGAGAGAACGCCCAAGGCAAGACGAACGTGATGGAGTCTATCTATGTTCTGGCGTTCGCCAAATCGCACAGGACGGCGCGTGATAAAGAATTAATAATGTGGGACGAAGAGTATGCTAAAATAGAAGGTAGCATTCAAAAAAAGAACCGACAGACGGACCTGAGCCTCGTTCTCTCGCAAAAAGGGAAGAAGGCGAAGGTGAACCGCATCGAACAGCAGCGCCTGACAGACTATGTCGGCCATTTCAACGTGGTCATGTTCGCGCCTGAGGATCTGAATCTCGTAAAAGGCAGCCCGCAAGTGCGGCGCCGTTTTATCGACATGGAGATCGGTCAGGTAAACGCGGTGTATCTGCACGATCTTTCGCAGTATCAAAAGATTTTGGCGCAGCGTAACTCGCTTCTTCGCGACATGCACCGAAAAGGCAAGCCTGAACAGATCATGATGCTCGATATCTTGACCGAGCAGATGATCGAGAAGGCGGCCCGCATCACGATGAAGCGGTTCGCGTACATGGATAGGCTGCAGAAATGGGCAGAGCCGATTCATCAAGGAATCTCGCGCGGTAAGGAAACATTAAAAATTCTCTACAAACCCGCTGTGGACGTATGCGAATCGAGTGATTTGACGAAAATGATAGAAGCATTCGCAGCAAAATTTGATAAAATAAAAGACAGAGAGATTGACCGCGGCACTTCCATGTTCGGTCCGCACCGGGATGATCTGCTTTTTGAGGTGAACGGAAAAGACGTGCAAACGTATGGTTCTCAAGGACAGCAGCGGACGACCGCCCTATCGCTGAAACTCGCAGAGATCGACCTTATCCATTCTGAGGTGGGAGAATATCCGGTCCTCTTGCTGGATGATGTTCTATCAGAGCTGGATGATTACCGCCAGTCTCATCTGCTGAACACGATTCAAGATAAAGTGCAGACGTTCGTCACGACGACAAGTGTGGAAGGCATCCATCATGAGACACTTGAAAAAGCAGCGTCATATGAGGTGCATCAAGGAGAAATAAAGAGGCGGGATTAAGGAGGAGTAATGTTGCTCATTCACTTAGGAGAAGATGAAGTGATTCCGGCTAAAGAGATTCTGGCCATTATGGATTATGTTTCGTTTACCGCATCCGCACTCGCAAAAGGATTTCTCTCTCTGCAGCAAGAACACAACAGCCTGACCAGCCTTGGCGAATCGGTGCCAAAGTCGGTGGTCATCACAGACAGGCAGGTCTACCTGTCCCCGCTTTCAGCAGCCACGCTGAAAAAAAGGGCAGAAGACAAAGGGATATTCGAACAAAGCTGGTCTTTTAAATAAATATATTTTTAAAAACCTTTTTTGAATGAATTCAGAGAAGTGGTTGATTTCCGTTACAGGCGCACGCTTTCCGCGGGATGAGCGGTGAGCCCCTTCGTCGCACGCGCCATTGAAGGGTCTCACCTTCTCACTCATCCCGCAGGAGTCGGCACCTTTCACTCCAATCAACTTTCAATGATGCCTCAAAGGTGTTCATTCAAAAATAAATTAAATGCTCTACTTACTCAATCTTTTCGAGCAGTAAAGTATTTTACTGTTACAATTCTAAGACACGCCTGCTGATATCACGTGGTGTAACGATCGGCGTTAGTGATAGATTTAGAAATGCTTTTAAACCGGAATGAAGGTGAAGGATAAATGACGACTGAACAGCAGTTAGAACAGCAGTATGATGAGAGTAATATACAGGTGCTTGAAGGCCTGGAAGCTGTACGAAAGCGTCCTGGAATGTACATTGGCTCCACGAACGTGAAGGGCTTGCACCACCTTGTGTGGGAGATTGTCGATAACTCGATCGATGAAGCGCTCGCCGGCTATTGCGACACGATTTCGATCACGGTTGAAAAAGACAACAGCATCACAGTAGAAGACAACGGACGCGGAATTCCTGTCGGGATGCATGAGAAGATGGGGCGCCCGGCGCTTGAAGTCATCATGACCGTCCTGCATGCGGGCGGAAAGTTCGGCGGCGGCGGATATAAAGTATCTGGCGGCCTGCACGGTGTAGGGGCATCCGTCGTTAATGCGCTTTCCTCTATGCTGGAAGTGACCGTGTCCCGTGACGGGAAGATCCATTATCAGAAGTTCCACCGCGGCGTACCGGCAGCTGATTTGGAAGTGATCGGCGAAACGGACAAGACGGGAACGAAGACTCATTTCGTACCGGACGGTGAAATTTTTACCGAAACACTTGAGTACGATTTCTCCACATTATCCAACCGTATCCGTGAGCTTGCTTATTTGAACCGAGGCCTCAAGATCATTGCCAGAGATCTGCGCGGTGAAGAGCCAGTGGAAAAGGAATACCATTATGAAGGCGGAATCAAGTCATACGTTGAACATATCAACCGTTCGCGTGAACCGATTCATGAAGAGCCTATTTTTGTAGAAGGCGAGAAAGATGGCATTTCCATCGAGATCGCCCTTCAATACAACGACAGCTATACGAGCAACATCTACTCGTTCGCCAATAACATTAACACGCATGAAGGCGGTACGCACGAGTCAGGGTTCAAGACAGCCCTCACGCGTGTAATCAACGATTATGGCCGCAAGAACAACCTGTTCAAAGACAACGATACGAACTTGACGGGCGATGATGTGCGCGAAGGCTTGACGGCGATCATCTCCATCAAGCACCCGGATCCGCAGTTTGAAGGACAGACGAAAACGAAGCTCGGAAACTCAGAAGCCCGTACGATCACGGAATCGATTTTTGCTGAAACGTTCAACAGCTTTATGCTCGAGAACCCGGTCGTGGCAAGAAAGATTGTCGAAAAGGGAAGCATGGCACTGCGTGCGCGCATCGCAGCGAAAAAGGCACGTGAGCTCACACGCCGTAAAAGTGCGCTGGAAGTTTCCTCATTGCCAGGAAAGCTTGCAGACTGTTCCTCTAAAGACGCGAGCATCTCTGAACTGTACGTGGTAGAGGGTGACTCTGCCGGCGGATCGGCGAAACAAGGTCGTGACCGTCATTTTCAGGCGATCCTGCCATTGCGCGGTAAAATCATCAACGTAGAGAAAGCGCGCTTGGACAAGATTCTCTCAAACAACGAGGTGCGCGCAATTATCACGGCACTCGGTACAGGGATCGGGGAAGATTTTGATATCGCGAAAGCGCGTTACCATAAGATCATCATCATGACAGATGCCGACGTTGACGGGGCGCACATCCGTACGCTGCTGCTCACGTTCTTCTACCGTTATATGAGACCGATCATCGAACACGGCTATATTTATATCGCGCAGCCACCGCTCTATAAAGTACAGAGCGGAAAGCATGTCGATTATGCGTACAACGATAAAGAGCTTGAGAAAATGCTCGCTGAGCTTCCGCAAAATCCGAAACCGCAATTGCAGCGCTACAAGGGTCTTGGTGAGATGAATCCATCGCAGCTATGGGAAACGACGATGGACCCGGAAACACGAACACTGCTTCAGGTTGAGATGAAGGATGCGATGGAAGCGGATGAAACGTTCGATATCCTGATGGGGGATAAAGTTGAGCCTCGCCGAGATTTTATTCAGGAAAACGCACAGTACGTTAAGAACCTGGACATATAATTCCCGGGAAACAATGATATAAAACTTTTGCAGCAAGTGCCCCAATCTTCATTTAGGCGAAGGGATGATGCCCTTTTCTTAAATGGCGCGGCGGCACTTAAGCTGTTTAGTAGAGGGTATGGAGGTTAGAAACCGATGAGTGAAATGGAACGTTCACGGGTTAAAGAGATTAACATCAGCACAGAAATGCGCACATCCTTCATGGACTACGCGATGAGCGTCATCGTCAGCCGCGCGCTGCCGGACGTTCGTGATGGATTGAAGCCGGTTCACCGCCGTATTCTATATGCGATGAACGACCTAGGCATGACCGCGGACAAGGCGTACAAGAAATCCGCGCGTATCGTCGGTGAAGTAATCGGTAAGTATCACCCGCATGGCGACTCTGCGGTCTATGACACGATGGTCCGTATGGCGCAGGATTTCAATTTCCGCCACATGCTAATCGACGGGCACGGAAACTTCGGATCGGTTGACGGCGATGCTGCGGCGGCAATGCGTTATACGGAAGCCCGCATGAGCAAGATTGCGATGGAAATCGTCCGTGATATTAACAAAGATACGATTGCTTATAAAGATAACTACGATGGCTCAGAAAAAGAACCCGTCGTTCTTCCAGCCAGGTTCCCTAACCTCCTCGTTAACGGAGCGGCAGGAATTGCGGTAGGTATGGCGACAAACATCCCGCCTCACCACCTTGGCGAGACGATCGACGGCCTGCTTGCGCTCAGCCACAACCCAGACATCACGATTCCTGAGCTGATGGAATACATCCCTGGTCCTGATTTCCCGACGGCCGGTGAGATTCTTGGCCGTGAAGGGATCCGCAAAGCCTACACGACTGGACGCGGTTCCATCATCATCCGTGCGAAAGCGGAGATTGAAGAAATGGCGAGCGGAAAGTCTGCGATCATCGTCACAGAGCTTCCGTATCAGGTCAACAAAGCACGATTGATCGAAAAGATTGCAGAGCTTGTGCGCGACAAAAAAATCGACGGCATCACAGACCTTCGCGACGAATCAGACCGCAATGGTATGCGTGTTGTGATGGAAGTGCGCCGTGATGCGAACGCGAACGTCATTTTGAACAATCTATACAAACAGACAGCGCTTCAGACGAGCTTCGGTATCAACATGCTCGCTCTCGTTGACGGGCATCCGAAAGTGCTGAACATTAAAGAGATGCTGTACCATTACTTAAGGCATCAGCAAGTGATCATTCGCCGTCGTACAGAGTTCGACCTGCGTAAAGCGGAAGCGCGCGCTCACATCCTAGAAGGATTGCGCATCGCACTTGATCACTTGGACGAAGTGATCGCGCTTATCCGTGCGTCACGTACAACGGACATCGCGCGTGAAGGCTTAATGGAGAAATTCGAGCTAAGCTTCGAGCAGTCTCAAGCGATCCTTGAGATGCGCCTCCAGCGCCTTACAGGACTCGAGCGCGATAAGATCGAGAACGAATACAGCGAGCTTGTCGCTTTGATCGCAGAATTGCGTGCGATTTTGGCGGATGAAGAGAAGATTCTCGAAATCATCCGTACCGAGCTTACAGAGATCAAGGACAAGTTTGCCGATGAACGCCGTACCGTTATTTCTGTCGGCTTCAACTCGATTGAAGACGAAGATCTGATTCCGCGTACGAACATCGTCATCACACTGACGAACAAAGGCTACATCAAGCGCCTGCCTATCTCCACATACCGTTCACAAAAACGCGGTGGCAAAGGGATTCAAGGCATGGGCACAGGTGAAGATGATTTCGTCGAGCACCTGTTTACCACGAACTCGCATAATTACATTCTTTTCTTCACGAACAAAGGAAAGGTGTATCGCTTAAAAGGATACGAGATTCCTGAATACGGCCGTACTGCAAAAGGTATTCCGATCATCAACCTGCTGCAGATCGAGCAGGGCGAAACGATTTCAGCGGTCATTCCAGTCGAAGATCTTGAAGCCGATTCCATCTTCCTAAACTTCATGACACGCCAAGGTATCACGAAGCGTTCGCCATTGTCGGCGTTCTCTAACATCCGCAAAGGCGGATTGTTCGCGATCACACTGCGTGATGAAGATGAACTGATGGGCGTCAGGCTGACTGATGGAACGAAAGAAATTATCGTCGGAACGAGCAAAGGAATGGCGATCCGTTATCATGAAACCGATGTCCGTTCGATGGGACGGTCAGCGGCCGGTGTTAAAGCGGTCACACTCGGCCAAGACGACGTGGTTGTCGGCATGGAAGTGCTTGATGAGTCGCACGATATCCTGATCGTCACGAAAAAAGGGTACGGCAAACGTACACCGATGGCCGACTACCGTTTGCAGACCCGCGGCGGTAAAGGGATCAAAACGTGCAACATCACAGACAAGAACGGTCCAGTCGTTTCTTTGAAAACCGTCGTGCCTGAACTTGACTTGATGATCATCACATCAAACGGCATCATCATCCGCATGGATATCGCGAGCATATCTCAAACCGGAAGAAACACACAAGGTGTTAAGCTGATGAACGTGAATGAAAGCAGCCAGGTCGCAACGGTTGCTGTCGTAGAGAAAGATGAAGAAGAACCAGCAACAGAACCACTCGAAACAGCAGAGGACGTGCTAGAGGACGGCACATCCCCAGACGAAACAGAAGCAAATGACGAAGGTTCTTCGGAAGAATAAATAAATGGAAGCTGCCCTGATGGATCATGATGTGATTCATCAGGGCAGCTTTCTTTTATTCTCGTTATGTGGAAAGGGTATTATAGAAGGAAGGAAGTATTTATAAAGAAGATAAAAAAAAGAAGGTAGAAGATAGGTGATGGACTTGAAGGTGCAAGTCAGCTATTTCCCCCTCGATCAGGTTAGGAACGAGCCTTATGAAGAAGCTACATTTCCTTTTGTTCTGGAAGGAGAGTTTGCCTATATTGTGAAATTCCTCTTTTTTAATGATAGCAATGGGCATGAAGAACTTTTTAACGACTGGAGTTTAGCAGGAAATCAAATACCTATTCATTCACTTGCAGAAATCTATGACTTTCAGCAGCAAGAATATGAAGAATTATTCAAGCAGTATAACATCGAGTTTAACTATATAAAGGGAAGCCAGAAAGATACCGTATTTGTGAAAGCAGTACTTCAAGCTTCAGAACAGTTCAGAAGCTATTATCCATATCTTTACGCCAACGGCTGTATGATGAATGTATCACTGTGGTCGTTTAACGGTGATGTTTTTACAATTGAAGAAAGGGAGCATGATGTCACACATCCTATTACTCCTCTCGTTAAATTAAAATGGAACGCCAACACGCCTATCGTCACGCTCACGAAAAGCTCAACCGTATTTTGGGTTGGCCATGACGGTGACTTTATCACAGGCATATCGAATCATCCTTCCTTTGCAACCATAAAGGATCTGCAAGGCATCATGCCATCTGGTATTGAATTAGTGGAAGAAGATGATGAGTGGGATTAGCGGTATAACCTTCTTTTTAAAGAAGTTTAATATTTTCTCGATAAAAGGGTTGTGTTTATCTTTTTTACATGGTATATTATTTCTTGTCGCTTCAAGACATTAAGTCAGCAAGCGAACAACGAAATAAAAAGTGTTGACACAGAGATTGATAATGTGTTAACCTAATAAAGTCGCCAAAACGAGCGGCAAACAAAAAGTTCTTTGAAAACTGAACAAAAGCATAGGTAAGGAATTAAATGAATTCCGTCAGTTTTAAACAAGCAAGAG
>NZ_JBHTCP010000007.1:0-22297 GCF_042665465.1 Fictibacillus iocasae
TGCGGGTCGCCCCGCACCACCTTGTCTTAAGCTACTGTTACTACTGCCTTCACAGTTCGGGACTCACACCCTATAGCCTGTACCCATGCCGGGCACACCAAAAAAACGAAACAAGGTATAAACCTTGTTCCGCTTTTCTAACTCTTCTTATTTAATTAACGCGATAACTTCGATTTCGACTTTTGCGTCTTTTGGCAGCCTGGCTACTTCGACACATGAGCGGGCCGGCTTGTGTTCGCTGAAATAGTGGCCGTACACTTCATTGATGTCTGCGAACTCGTTCATGTCTTTAATGAAGACAGTCGCTTTGACGACTTGTTCAAGCGATGATCCAGCCTCAGCAAGGACTGCTTTCAAGTTGGCAAACACTTGGTGCGTTTGAGCTTGAACATCGCCATCGACCATCTGTCCTTCCTTCGTGAGCGGAATCTGGCCTGAGCTGTAAAATACGTTGTTCACGATCATGCCTTGCGAATACGGTCCGATCGCAGCAGGTGCTTCTTTCGTAAATATGGCTTTCATCTGTTTACTCCCCTTTATCTTGAAAGTAATTGCCCGGCGTCACTTCAATGCGATTTTCCCGTTCGTTCACTTCTGAAAGACGCGCAAGCGATACATAATCATCGACGAGGCGTTCGGATACTTCCTGGGCCTCTACTAGAACGCCGATTCCGGCTAAGTTCGCCTGAAATTCACTGATGATGCTGATCATGCCTTTGATTGTTCCGCCTGCTTTCATAAAGTCATCAATAATGAGAACATTCGCTCCCTGCTTGATGCTTCTGCGTGCGAGTGCCATCGTCTGGATCCGTTTTGTCGATCCTGACACGTAGTTAATGCTCACTGTTGAACCTTCCGTCACGCGGCTGTCGCTGCGTACAATCACGACAGGCACGTTGAGATGTGCGGCTACCGCATAAGCAAGCGGAATTCCTTTTGTCGCGATGGTCATGACCACATCAATTTTGCGCGATGAGAAGGAAGAAGCGAACAGCCGGCCAAGCTGGTTGACAAGGTGCGGGTTGCCGATAATATCCGTAACGTACAAATAACCGCCAGGCAGGATGCGAGATGGATCTTCAAGCTGCTCGACAAGAGCGCTGATGATGTGTTCTGCTTCTTTTTCCGAAATGCCCGGCAAAAATTTCACACCGCCCGCAGCGCCAGGAACGGTAATGATCCGTCCATATCCGTACTGTTCAAAATGCTCTTTAATAATCGCCAAATCTTCACTGATCGAAGACTTTGCGGATTCATAGCGCTCTACGAAATAGGATAAAGGAATAAGCTGGTGAGGATGCTGTAAAAGGTAGGTTGTAAGGTCAACCATTCTCCCGCTTCGTTTTAATTTCATACAATCCTCCAAAATCCGAATATTTTAAGTTAATATACCATTTTTATACGGATTTTATCAACTGCTCATTCCCCTAAAATACGTACAGCGTAAACTTCATTACAAAATCCGCGAAGACCGTTGTATACGCGGTGAAGTCTGGATTCATGCTGAAATAATCCAAACACCGTCGGTCCGCTCCCGCTCATCAGCACACCATCCGCACCAAGGCGCACCATTTGCTCCTTGATCTGCCTCACTTCCGGATACAGATCGAGCGTCACAGATTCAAGAACATTGCCGAGGCGTGCGCAAACTTTTGAAAAATCCTTCTCTTGAATGGCCTCCATCATACCTGATGTATCGGGGTGCTGAAGGTTATCAAGCTTCAAGTTACGGTACACCTCAGCCGTTGACACTCCAATCGGCGGTTTAGCCAAGAGCACCCAGCATGGCGGCGGCGGGTTTAAGAGACGAATATGCTCGCCCCTGCCTGTTGCCAATGCCGTTCCGCCATAAACACAGAACGAAACGTCTGAGCCGATTTTCGCACCGCGCTCCGCCAGTTCATCAAGGGACAAATGGAGTTCCCACATCTCGTTCAGCCCTTTTAAAGCAGCGGCTGCATCGCTGCTTCCGCCAGCCAGACCCGCCGCAACAGGAATATGCTTGGAGATATGGATATGTACACCCTCTGTTATATGAAATTCTTCTTTCAATAAAAGGGCAGCCTGATAGGCCAGGTTTCTTCCATCAAGCGGAACAAACCCTCCCGAGGATTCAATCGTAATCTTATCCTCATCCAGCGGCGTGAGCTCGATGCGGTCCGCGAGATCGACAGTCGTCATCACCATTTCCACTTCATGATAGCCATCCGCCCTCTTTGAGAGAACATCAAGTGATAAGTTGATTTTCGCCGGCGCTTTTACCGATACTTTACGTTTCTCCATGTCAAACTTCCTTACGTCATTTTTTTCTGCTTTCATTTTATCACAACTTACGATCTGTTGAAGAATGGAAAAAACAAAAGCTCCTCCTGCTTCTTCGCGTCCCGCAGTGGGGCGCAGTGGGGTCCGGTACCGATAACGGGTTTCAATGATACCGAAGGTGATCATCTCGGTACCGGACCTCCCATTTTTGAAGCATCCTAGAACATGGTCGCCTAAACCAAGCAAGAGAAACCGAACCAACTCATCTCGGTACCGGACCCCATCTGTTTGAAAGCATCCTAGAACATGGTCGCCAAACCAAGCACATGAGCCAAAACCCAGAAGCATCTATGAATGTTCGCACAAAACCAAACCATAAAACCAAACCCAAGAACCAAAAAAACCGCGGACCATTCGTCCCCGGTTTTTACGCATATTTACTGATTTTGACGGGACATGCTTTCTTGAGCCATCTGAACGGCTCTTTTCACCATGTTGCCCGCATCTCTCGCTGTAATGCCGCCCCAACCATCGCGCTGGACGGTGTCGTAAAAGCCAAGCTCTTTCGCTATCTCATTCTTAAATTCTTCAGACATGATGCCTCTTCTGCGACTCATAGCGCAAAACCCCTTTCATATGCGTTAAGGGTAGTATGAAACAACAGCTGAATATGTATCCGAAAATTAAAAATGAGCAAAAAAAACAGCAGTAAGATTTCTTACTGCCCGCTAACCGCTTCTTCTAAAAATGTTAATTCGACCGTTTCTGTTAGAACGTCAGCGTAGCTGTAAGAAACGCGTTCGAAAGCGTTGGTGTCTTGGTCTAGCTTAATGATGAATACTGCTGGATATGTTTCTTCGAGAGTACCCATGCGTTCGATCGTTTTTCGACGTCCGCCGTTAGCACGCAGAGAAAGCCTTTTTCCTACGTGGGACTCTAGCACTCGTCTAATATCAACAATTGTTTTACCCATTTAGACTCCACCTCACTTAGACAAATTGTAACATAAATCGCGCGAATTTGTCAAATAAAATTTAAATTATAGCAAGCAATGCTTTTTTCTGTCAATGACTATTTACTCGCTTTTATACCTTTTTTAGTATGCGTACAATTTCCATACATATGTATAGACCTTCAAAAAACTTAAAAAGCAACCACTTCGGGGTCCGGTACCTACACAATAAGAACCTTTGCCGGCCAGGGTTTTTCAAGAGAAGTGCCGGACCCCAAGAGTACCGGACCCCCGAGCGCCAAAGCGGGGTCGCGCCAAAAAAAATTCCTCATGCAGGATGAGGAAGTTGTGCCTTTTGGGCTACGTATGATTTTTGATCGGCATCCCGGTGCGCAGGAAACCGGTTGTTTCTACACCACCAAGACCTTCTTTGCCGGTCAATGTGTTGCGCAATACATCCATCACATTCACACGGTCCATGAACGATGTAAGGCTGATCTTAGAAACAATATAGACAGGGTCAAGTGCATGGATATTAATGCGTGACGGTGAGCTGGCGAAATTTGAACCTGCTTTGATCAACGATTCAAAATGAGATTGACAGGCTCCGGCAAAGATCATTAAATGATCAAGATGAGGATACCTTCTCCGTACCTCACGTACGGTCCTGACAAAGAATTTCGTATGGCGGTATGCATTCATATCAGATACCGCACCTTTTGTTTTCATATACGCGTCATGTCCTGTAATGACGAGGATATCAGGCCGCACCTCGTCGACGAGTGCCGGCACCTTCTCTGGCATATCGCCTTCCTTGATATGAATACCGTAAACAGGCACGCCTAGCTTTTTATAGAGCTCTAGACATTTATTTAAATATAGCGGATCCCCGTCCACATGAAGAACCCTTCCAGGCAGCTCGAAATACGATTGATCATATTGATAGCCGTTCGTCGAGATGTATTCTCTTTTTTGCCGCAAAAGATAATAGTCCTGACGAAAAAGCTTGTATGATGAATCTTCCTTTTCCTGCTCCCGCTGTCGGTATTTCTTTCTCTGCTGGTCATCAATGACAACCAGATCCTCAACAGGTGCGTCTGCCCAAAGTCTCATATCTTCACCGACCAGCTCTGCCACCGTTTTCGTATCGTTAAATCCAATGATTCGGAAATAGATGTCACAATGATAGGAAGTGCGTCCAACTACTGCACCGATCTCTGCTTTCATTATACTCCCCCTATTTGGAGTCGCGTGTCTCCGGTTCCTTCTCTAAGATATGAAGAAGGCGGGGGAAAAATGATTTCTTATTTCACAAGATGAAGCAAAGCGTCCGACAGACGGCCGAATTCTTCTACCGTCAGCGTCTCCCCGCGTCTCTTTGGATCAATCCCAATCTCATTCAGGGTATGCTCAAGCTCCGTTTTCTTATCCTTTGAAACCACGCCGCTCAGCAAATTGTTCCAAAGTGTTTTGCGTCGTTGAGCGAATGAAGCACGGACAACTTCAAAGAAAAAGTCCTCATCCTTCACCTGTACTGCGGGCTTGTCTCGTAAAATAAGACGGATAACGGCAGAATCAACATTCGGCTGCGGCACAAACACCGTCTTCGGCACCTTAATCACGGTCTCAGCCGTCGCGTAATACTGCACAGCAATGGAGAGGGAGTTGTAATCCTTCGTACCCGGCTTAGCCGCAAGACGGTCAGCCACCTCTTTTTGAATCATGCAGACGATGCCGCGGATAGGGAGGTTATCGGTTAACAGCTTCATGATGATCGGAGTCGTCACGTAATAAGGAAGGTTTGCGACGACCATGATATCCTGTCCCTCTTCAAACTTTTCTTCAATAACGGCACGTACATCCGCTTTTAAAATATCCGAGTGAATCACTTCGGCATGCGGGTATGGCGACAGGGTATCTTTTAAAATCGGCAGCAGACGCTGGTCGATCTCAAACGCTACGACCTTCTTAGCACTCCTGGCAATATGCTCCGTCAACGCACCGATTCCCGGTCCGATTTCAATCGCCCCTGACTCTTCCGTCAAGTCCGCTTGCGCCACAATGTTTGACAGGATGTTCTTGTCTATTAAGAAGTTCTGCCCTAGGCTTTTCTTGAACGTGAACCCGTATTTATCTAGTATCGCTTTCGTCTGCTGTGGAACTGATATATCCTTCCTCATGCTGCTCCTCCTCTAAAACCGTGCGCATCGCACGCTCGAACTCTTCATTTGATATATGAAACATGTTCAGCCTCTTATGAAGCTGTTTGCCGTTGCTGTAACCAATCTTCAGAAGCTGGCCGATCCGTTCACGCCTTTTCTTCGCCCTGTCGCCGCCAGTAAGACCTGCCGCAATCACTTCTTCCCAGCTCACAGACTCATAATCGGATACATATTCTTCCTTCACATGCTTAAGCGCATCCAGTATGGCTTGTCTCGGCGCATGCTCCACACCGACTTTTTTCTTGTTCTTGCTGATCGCATCCTGCTTCGGCAAAAAGGCATGCTTACAGCCAGGAACATGCTCGGAAATAATTTTCCGTATTTTCTCTCCAGGAAAATCGGGATCGGTGAAAATAATGACTCCGCGTTTCTCCTGCGCTATCCGAATCCGTTCAATCGTCTCCATGCTGATCTCCGACCCATTCGTCTCCAGCGTGTCCGCATCCAGCGCATTTTTTATCGCAATCGTGTCGCTCTTACCCTCAACAACGATAATTTCCCTAATCTTCATAGTACCCCCAAACGTCAAAACATGACGAACAAAAATGCACCCACACCCGTGAGTAAAAAACCCAAAACCGCATAAAATCATACAGAAGCCATAACCGTCATCCTATGATTGCTAAAGAATCATTTTTTGCATGCCTGTTATAAAAAATACTATTTCACACTCCTGAGTTAAAACCAGCCAGAGTCGTGTTTAAATGAATAATAGCGTTGGATTCTTCAATGAAATTTTTTTAATAAATAACGTGCTGCGTTGAAACTTTCTAGCTTCATAAACCGTCTAATCTAATGAACACCAATTTCTATCTTGTAGTATAACCCAGCCGCGCATTTTTTTCGAATGAGCCTTTCCTAACGTAAAGCATAAAAAACTGCGCGCTGTTTTAAAGTACGAAAAAAGCACAGAGGCTGCAGCCTCTGCGCGTAATGGTTCTTAATCAATAATCCGTATCGTAATTGTCTTTCTTCCCCATGCGACAGCCTGAGACTGCGATGCGAAGAATACATCGATTTTATTACCTTTTATCGCGCCTCCCGTATCGGATGCAATCGCGTATCCGTAACCTTCTACGTACACCTTGCTGCCTAAAGGAATGACACTCGGATCAACCGCAATGACTTTCGCGTTCGGATTCTTCTTTAAATTGAAGCCTGTAGCCGTGATTCCTGAGCAGCCCTCACAATTAGCTGTGTAAGCTGTACTGGATACCGTTAGCACTCGTCCAGAAGACGGCGGCTTGCTGCTTGACCGGGAAACGACGGCACGCTTTGCAGGTGCACTCACTTTCGTTCCGACGGCAACCACTCGATCCTTGCTTTTTGCTGTTTCCTTGGTTGAAAGCAGTTTACGTGAGACTTCCTTGCCGTTTTCCTTGATTACCTCATAGCTCTTGGAAACCTTGCCTTTTGTACCCACAGATACTACTTTTTCTGTTCCTTTTGCAAGCGAATCGTCATTTCGTTTCACAGTTGCAAAAGGTGTTTCTTCTTCCACTACATCGGTGACCTTTTCTACTCGGATGATGTTAACCTGCATGTTGCTTTTGAGTTTCGTGCCTGCAGCAGGTTGTACTCGATCTAATTTGCCTAATGTCACATTTTGCTGCTTCAAAAGGTCAGCGACCGTAGTCGAAGTGGTCCACACTTGCTTAGGCTTTGCGCCTGATGCAAGCTTAACCGGAACCGCAGATTTCAGCGTTACCTTATCCTCGTCCTCCAGCTTCGCTGATAGGCCAGGCTTTATTTCATCATGCTCTTTTATATCCAGCTTGTTTTCTTTCACGAATTCTCCGACTGTTTCGGCTGTCGTCCACGCTTTGGTTTTATTGCCGTTCACACTCAGACTGATTTTTTTGGCTGGAATATACTCAACCTTCATGCCTTGCTCAAGCTCCGTATGAACTCCGGGCTTTACCTCGTCATGTTTGTTGAATTCTATGTCGTTTTCTTTTAGCAGTTCCCCAACTGTATCAGCGTGTGAGCTGACAGTTGCTTCTTTCCCAGCGATCAACAGGTTAATGTCCGTTTTCGAAGTTTCATAGCTTACGAACCCAGTTGTTACTGCCAATGCAAGAATTAACACGGCACTTACAACTAGCTTTTTCCTGATGAGTTCGGAAAAAAGGGATGTAAAATTCTTCTGCATAGATTCACTCCTCCCTTACAAAGATTGAATTATAGAGCTCTCCAATCATTCTGTCAAATATCCCCTCCCTGCCCGCTCTGTTGATGCAAGCCTATTATGAACAGAAAAGGAGAATTTTGGGAAGAAAAACAACTCGACATATTTTTCTTCCTCTGTGAAATTTTTGTTGAAATGAAGCGGGTTATTTCATGTATTTCTCAATTTCGACAAGCTGTGCTATCGAGTGATGTTAAATATTCGGTGAGCATTGTCGGATGTTTTTTTTATTAATTCTTCCAGATGAATTTCTTTTAGTTCAGCAAGCGTTTCTGCCACATACTTTACATACGATGGTTCATTTCGCTTTCCTCTCAGCGGATGTGGACTTAAATACGGACAGTCCGTTTCAATCAGCAGCCATTCAAGCGGAATTTCCTTCGCTACTTCTTTTACCTTGCGGGCATTCTTGAACGTGACCGGCCCGCCAAACGAAATGTAAAAGTTCATCTCCATACATTGCTGCGCTGTTTCCAGGCTTCCGCCGTAACAGTGCATAATGCCCCCAACCTCAGAAGCATCTTCCTCCCTCAAAATGTCCACGACATCCTGAGTGGCATCTCGGTTATGTATGATGATCGGCAGCTTCACTTTCTTCGCGAGCTGTATTTGGCGGCGGAAGACTTCCTTCTGAACCTCTGCAGGTGACTTGTCCCAATGATAGTCGAGTCCCATTTCGCCAAGCGCCACAACTTTCGGATGTGCCGCAAGCTCCTCAATCCAGGCCAGATGCTCGTCGGTCATGTCGATCGCATCAACAGGGTGCCAGCCGACTGCTGCATAAATGAAATCATACTCCTCAGCAAGCGCCAGCGCGTCCTTGATCGTCTGTTCATCAAACCCGACGACCACGATTTTCTCGACGCCTTCATCCAGCGCACGCTGAATGACTTCCTCTCGATCTTCCTGAAATTGATGTGCGTTTAAGTGTGCATGTGTGTCAAACATCGATAGTCCTGCCTCCTGATTATCCTTCATAAGAATATCAAACTTATTTCCTAAAAACCAAAACATTCCCATAACATTTCCATTACAAAAGCATTACATGTCGCCATCAAACCCTATTCATACGGTACTTTCGACAAGCTCAGCCACACATTTTGCCGTGAATTCGACAACCTAGAAATTCGTCCAACCTAAAAAAGAAAACCCGCCAACGCAAATCCTTCGACGTTGGCGGGACAGAATTATTTTACTTTTGCTCCGTTTGGAAGGGACGGATCGACCGTCGCAAGTGTAAGCTGATCACCTTGCGAACCAGCAAGGATCATGCCTTCAGACAGCTCGCCTCGCAGCTTCACCGGCTTCAAGTTCGCGACACAGATTACTTTCTGGCCGACCAGGTCTTCTGGCTTATAAAATTTCGCGATGCCTGAGACAACCTGTCTGCGTTCAAATCCAAGATCGAGCTGCAGCTTCAGCAGTTTATCGGCTTTTTTGACCGGTTCCGCTTCTAAAACTGTCGCCACACGCAGGTCTACCTTCATAAAGTCGTCGATTGAAATTTCTGGTGAAAGGTCTTTTTCAGGAACAGCAGAAGGCTCTTCCTTTGCTTCCTCCCCTGCAGGCTGCGCGCCTCCCATGGATTCTCTTATATAAGCTGTCTCCACTTCTGTTTCAAGGCGAGGGAAAATCGGATTCCCTTTCGCAACAGCTGTTTCACCAGGAATCTGTCCGAATTCACCTAGGCTCTCCCACGCTGTTAATGGACCTTTTTCAAGCCCTAGCTGTTCCCAGATTTTTGCTGGCGCTGCCGTCAGGAACGGCTGAACTAGAATGGATACGTAGCGGAGCGACTCTGCCAAATGTGTCATCACGCTTGCCAGTTCATCTCTTTTAGATTCGTCCTTCGCAAGCACCCAGGGCTGTGTTTCATCAATGTATTTGTTTGTGCGGCTCACGAGCTGCCAAATGGTTGTGAGCGCGACGGAGAACTGCATCTCTTCCATCGCCGCTTCTGTTTTTTGTACGGTTTCTTGGACAAACGCTTCAAGCGTGCTGTCAAACTCACTCACTTGACCTTGATAGGCTGGAATTTTACCATCAAAATATTTGCCGATCATCGCAACAGTGCGGTTCAGCAGGTTACCGAGATCATTCGCCAAGTCATGATTGATGCGGTCTACAAAGCTCTCTGGTGTGAATACACCATCTGACCCGAACGGCACTTCGCGAAGCAAGTAATAACGCAATGCATCCAGGCCATAACGGTCGATAAGGGTTACCGGATCTACAACATTACCTTTAGACTTAGACATCTTTCCGTCCTTCATGAGCAGCCAGCCGTGTGCGAACACTTTTTTAGGAAGCGGCAGGTCAAGCGCCATGAGCATGATCGGCCAATAGATCGTGTGGAAACGAACGATTTCTTTTCCGACTAGGTGGACGTCGGCCGGCCAGAACGTACGGTGTTTCTCATCCTTATCCGTTCCGTATCCAAGTGCTGTAATATAGTTCGAAAGGGCATCGATCCACACATAAACGACGTGCTTCGGATTCCCAGGAACTTTCACTCCCCAGTCAAAAGACGTACGTGATACGGCAAGATCCTCTAGACCCGGCTTGATGAAGTTGTTGATCATTTCATTTTTGCGTGACTCTGGCTGGATAAAGTCAGGGTTCTCTTCGTAATATTGCAGCAGTCTGTCTGCATATTTGCTCATGCGGAAGAAATAGCTCTCCTCTTTTACCTTCTTTACAGGACGGCCGCAGTCAGGGCAGTTTCCGTTTTCAAGCTGGCGCTCGGTGAAGAAGGATTCACACGGTGTGCAATACCAGCCTTCATATTCACTTAAGTAAATATCTCCCTGATCCAAAAGCTGCTGAAAGATTTTCTCAACGATCGTCTTATGGCGGTCTTCGGTTGTACGAATATAGTCGTCATAAGAGATGTCGAGCTTCTTCCATAGTGCCTTAATGCCTGTAACAATTCCGTCTACATACTCTTGCGGAGTGAGGCCATTTTCCTCTGCTTTCTCCTGAATCTTCTGTCCATGCTCATCCGTCCCTGTCAAATACATGACCTCAAAGCCTCTTAAACGCTTATAACGTGCCATGGCATCGCCGGCAACCGTCGTGTACGCGTGTCCGATGTGAAGATTTCCGCTCGGATAATAAATTGGTGTAGTGATATAAAATGATGGTTTCCCCATTACATTCTTCCTCCTTTAAGTATCTATAAAGAAAACTTGGCTGACGCCATGCCTTTAAGTCAGCCTTAGCTGCCCTTACACTATGTTCGTTAACTTTTTGGCCACGTCGAGTAATCACCTTGCAAAAAAGTTATACTTTCCATTAGTGTAAAGAAAACTTGGCTGACGCCATGCCTTCAAGTCAGCCTTAGTTGCCCTTACACTATGTTCGTTAACTTTTTGGCCACGTCGAGTAATCACCTTGCAAAAAAGTTATACTTTCCAATAGTGTAAAGAAAACTTGGCTGACGCCATGCCTTTAAGTCACCCTTAGTTAAAAAGTTATACTTTCTTAACGTGTAAAAATAGGAAAATGCCCCTGACTGCATAATGAGGGACATAAATAGATGTTCATCATAAGAACGCTGCAGCTGGAATACATTTCATTTTACAAAAAATATAAAAAATGTGGTATTTAGGACATAAAATGAAACCCTTCTGCGAAAACACTTATGTAAATACTTTCATTATTCTCTTTTCTTCCTTCAAAATATACCTAATTGGCATTTGTCAGTCAAGGCGGCTATGAAGGCAACGGATCGAAAATATGAATAGTATTTTTTCATGGTCAGTTTTGTCGAATAAAGGCGAATTATCTTTTGCGGCATTTCCAGTAATAAAATAGAAATAATGGCGCTATTTTGGTTATTTTACAAATACTTACCGAACTAACCTTCTAAAATGTTTAGATTTCCGTAAGAGAGGGGATAGAAAGGTAAGTAAACCGATTGGACTTAGGTGTTGACGCCTTTTGGAAAAACTGGTAAGATAAATTCGTAAGATTTTGTCGAATTCTGACGATATAATCATGTAAGATAGATAGGGATAAATATTATACTACAGTTTTGGGAGGAGATTTATTATGAAATCTACAGGTATTGTACGTAAGGTTGACGAACTAGGACGCGTGGTTATTCCAATCGAATTGCGCCGCACACTTGGAATCGCTGAAAAGGATGCTTTGGAGATCTATGTTGATGACGACCGCATCATCCTTAAGAAATACAAGCCAAACATGACTTGTGCTGTAACTGGGGAAGTTTCAGACGACAACTACACAATCGCCGGCGGAAAAATCATCCTTAGCTCAGAAGGTGCTCGTGAAGTAATGGAAGAGCTTCAAAAGCAGCTTCAAACTAGCAAGTAATCTCAATAAATAATCAGCCCAGAAGCGGATGCTTCTGGGCTTTTTTCTACTTTAAAACTATACACTCTACAGCGTGTGCCTGAAACGGAAATCAACCGCTTCGTTGATTACTTTAATAGCAACAAAGTTTGCGAAAGGTTTTGTTACTCCACATGATACGCCTGGTACACGTCTCGTTTGGGGAGGCCTCTGTCTGTGGCGGCGGCTTTGATGGCGTCTTTTGGTTTCATTCCTTCATTAATATAGTGATCGACGTGGCTGTTGAGTTCGAGTTCTTCCCACCATGGTGTTTCTTCGCTCAGTGCGCCGGGTCCAGCGCCTTCGACTACGAGGCAGAATTCTCCGCGAATATCATTTTGCTCAAAATGGGTGAGAAGTTCAGAGAGTGTTCCGCGGCAAAATTCTTCATATCGCTTGCTCAGCTCTCTGACGGTCACGGCTTTCCTGTCGCCTAACATCTCAATCATCGCACCGATTGTTTCCTTGATGCGATGAGGGGCTTCATAGAAGATGAGGGTGGAAGGGAACGCCGATAGCCGCTGCAGCTGCTCTTTTCGCTCTTTTTTTCCGCGCGGCAGGAAACCGTAAAACGTGAACATCTCAGTTGAAAGGCCTGACGCGGCTACAGCAGGAAGTGCAGCGCTCGCTCCTGGAAGCGGGATCACGCGAATCTGTTCTTCGATACATAAGACAGCCAAATCGTAGCCCGGATCAGATATGCCTGGCATGCCAGCATCGGTCACGAGCGCGACTTGCTTTCCAGCTTTTAATTCTTCTATCAGTTTTTTCCCGCTCTGCTCTTTGTTGTGTTCATGATAGCTTGTCAGCGGTGTGCTGATTTCGAAATGGCTGCACAGCTTTTTCGTCTGTCTTGTATCCTCTGCTGCGATTAAATCACTTTCTTTTAATATACGGACAGCACGAAACGTCATGTCCTCCAGGTTTCCGACCGGCGTCGGTACAAGGTATAGTGCGCCGGTTCCGTTCGCTTCAGCTTCGTTATAGCTGCTCTGCTTCCACATCATGCATGCCCCCTTCCTGTATCAATTTTTCTTTCCGCTTGCGGTCCATCCGTTTGATGGCATACTCCGCCTGCAAAGCTTCCTGTTTAGAAGCGAATACCGCATGAAAACGAAGCTTCAGCGGCCCTCTTCCTCTTGTATATTTCGCTCCCTTGCCGCTTTCATGCATCGCCAGTCGGCGCGGCAGTTCATTCGTATATCCGGTATAATACGTCCCGTCTTTGCACTCCAGAATATAAACGGCGTGCTGCTTATCGTCCATAGAACACCTGTTTCAGCTGTTCCGTATACGCCCCGTCGCTTCCGTATACCGTTAGCGGCGGAAGAATATGAAGATCGGGTTTTCCTTTTTTCATTCCTTCTATTAAAAGCATGTTCGCCTCGCTGCCTTCTCGCGGATAGATGAGCTGCAGCCTTTTTGGTTCCAGTTCATATTGCCGCATAAAGCCGAGAATTTCCATGAGACGGTTCGGTCTATGTACGAACGCTGCCTTTCCACCTTGCTTTACAAGCTGGCTGCTGACCTTGATAACATCTTCAAGTGTACAGTGAATTTCATGTCTGGCGATGGCCAGATGAGGATTTTCATTGTAATCCTGCTCGTTTGAGGATGGAAAATATGGCGGGTTGCAGGTTAGCGCATCAAACGTGCCATGCCCAAACACAGACGGCGCCTCTTTTATATCCATCGTGTGGACGGTGATCTGTTTTTCCAGCTCGTTTAACAACGTGCTGCGTTTTGCCATGCTGCTCAGCCGCTCTTGTATTTCCACACCTGTCATTTTCGCTTTAGACCTTGAGCTCAGCAGAAGCGGGACCGCCCCGTTGCCAGTGCACAAATCAATGATGTTTCCTTTTTGAATCGGCACCCACGCAAAACGGGCGAGTAGAACCGCATCGAGCGAGAAAGAAAACACCGAAGAGCTTTGTATGATTTTTAACCGTTCATCCACCAGATAATCCAGCCGCTCGTCCGGCAACAGTTCGTCCATTTTTCATTCCTACTTTCTTGTTCGTTAAGCTCATTTTTTCATTCGAACCATTTTAATAGAATGTATGAGGTTTCCGCGCCATAACTAGCTTGTTGCGCCCAGGTTTTGAATTTTGCGCGTCGGTGTACTGTTTTAATAAGGTACATATAGAGCTGGCAGTCTCAAAAACAGTTTGCGCGCGAATAATTAAATTTGCGCGCCGATTATCAAGGCTATCGCGCCAAGGCCAACCTGCCAAGCCCAAGCCCTACTCCAAACAGACAGCAGCACACGAACCACCCAACAAAGAATGAAATAAAAAGCCTTCCCATTAAGGAAAGGCCTATTATTTCTTATTTAAGAATGACAGACAGAAAAGGCAGTCTCCTTCTGTCCTGACACTTCCATAATGTAGATTGCATATGTGAAACCCTTCTTGATAGAGGCGCGCGAGGTTATCGTACCCTTCTCCGATATCGAGCGGCTCTTTATGCTTTTCAAGAACGGGCTTGCTTTCTTTTTTAGCAGGGGTCTTGCTTGTTTTCGTGTCCAATGCGTTGCGGAGATTCTCGTTCTCCATCTTTAGATGGTGGTTTTCTTCAATGAATGACGCCAAATGAACCTTGAACTCCTCCAGTTGACGCGTCATCGCCGCCAGCTGCTCCTCCATTTGGACCACTCTGGAAAAAATCGCTTGTTTCTCCACGAAATCCACCTCTTTATTCTGTGGCTTGCGTAATGAGTTCTTGTTTTTTGCTAAGAAGTTCTTCAACTGCATATTCTGTGACGGTGCCTAGCTGAGGCAGATCAACCTGGACAAGCTTCTCTAGCATGTTCAGTCCGACAACACGGCCCTTCCCGTGCGGCGTCGCAATTTCCTGGCCGACATCCGGCATTTCACGTTTTGCTTCTTCATAGTGATCGTTCTCATATTTCAAACAGCACATCAGCCTTCCACAAAGTCCGGAAATCTTCGCCGGGTTCAGTGACAAGTTCTGATCCTTCGCCATCTTGATTGACACTGGCTCAAAATCACCGAGGAAGGTCGAACAGCAAAGCATCCTGCCGCATGGCCCGATGCCACCGAGCATTTTCGCTTCGTCTCGGACGCCGATCTGTCTGAGCTCGATCCTCGTTCTGAAAATAGAAGCCAGATCTTTCACCAGCTCGCGGAAATCGATCCGTCCTTCTGCTGTGAAATAAAAGATGACTTTGTTACGGTCAAACGTATACTCAACGTCCACGAGCTTCATATCCAGCTTATGTTCGAGTATCTTTCCCTCACACGTCTCAAATGCCTGCACGGCCGCTGTCTTATTTTCCTCGACAAGCAGCGTATCCTTGGCGTTTGCGAGACGAACGACCTTTTTGAGCGGCAGAACGACATCATTTTCGCCTACCAGCTTCTTCTCGATAACGACCTTTCCGTATTCAATGCCACGTGCTGTTTCGACTATCACAAACACGTCTTTTTGCACATCAAGGTCGCCGGGGTCGAAATAATATATTTTTCCCGCTTTTTTAAAGCGGACACCAACTACCTCATACAAGGCTGTTATCCCTCCTGTAATTGCAGCACCAGCTGCTCCATAGCCATCGCCGGGTTCATGTTTGAACCGAGCTTCTTCTGAGCGGACAGTATGGCAAGCATCGCCCCGCCTATACGGCGCTGTGAAAGGTGAAGTGCTTGCTGCTCTAGGGCCTGCAATTGATCAATAAACACTACTCTTTCAGTTTCGGAAAGATGTATAGATAAAAGATCTCGGTACCAGATCAATAGTAAATTCAAACCGGCTGTCAGCTGCTCTTTTTCTTTGAAAAAAGAGAGCCAGTTTTCCTGCAAGGTCACAATCGCGTAATCAGGGCGCTTTCGCAACTCTTCCGTTAATTGTATCACTTTGTCTCGCGCTTGTGCAAACCACTCTTCCCTACAAATTTCGACCGCTTCTGCCGTATTCGACGTTAAAGCAGCCGCCATTTTAGCGAGCGCGGGGGATATATTTTCATTTTGAAGATAGACTTCCAGCTTTTCATTCGGAAGCGAAGAAAAGGACAAAAGCTGTGCTCTCGAACGAATCGTCTCGAGCAGCCTGTGCACCTGCTCCGTCAGCAGCAGCGCGATGGAGTGAGACAGCGGCTCTTCTAAAAACTTCAGCAAGCTGTTCGCTGCCTGAACCGTCATCCGGTCCGCATGCTCGATGATATACACCTTCTTATTTGATTCCATTCCCTGATAAGCAAATTCCTTTTGCAGTGCGCGGATCTGGTCGATCTTAATGCTCGCTCCGTCCGGCTGGATGATGTGTACATCAGGATGATTGCCGCTTTCAATCCTCTTGCAGTTTCGGCAATGGCCGCATGCCTCGCCCTCCGACTGTTCCTGGCACATAAAAGCCTTCGCCGTCTCTTTGGCCACTGCCGTTTTCCCTGTGCCGCGCGGGCCTTCAAATATGTAGGCGTGGGCCAGTCTGTCTTTCTTTATGCTGTTTTTTATCGTTTTTACTGCTCTTTCCTGCGTTTCCAGCAGCGGCGCCCAACTCATCACACATCACCTACGTATAGAGATTAATCAATAACCCTTTGATTTCTCCAATTTTATCAAGCATCTGAACAGAACGGCTCTCTTGTTCGAGAACGATTGACGTCAGCTCCATCAGCTTTTCATCCGTCTCTTTCACTACCTTCAGCGTACGCTGGCGGCCGTCACCGCCCCAGCTTTTGTTCTGCTTCAGCTGCAATCCAAAGTCCACCGCTTCTTTAACAAAGCGCTGGACGAGGCTTTTGTACACTTGCAGGTCCTTCACTGTCTGAGAATGAAGCAGCCGCTTCCCTTGGCTCTCAATGTCTCCGAGCAGCCGGTTCAGCTGTTCACTCTGCATTTTATCCTGCTGTTTCGTTACGGCTTCGCCAAATGAAGCAGAAGCTGCTCTGACCTCCTGCTTTCCATCCTTTGACGCTGAACCAATGCTTGGACGCGGATCATGTCCAATTTTCATTTGTCATCCCCCACTCACTTCATCAGAATTGCAAAAAGTGTTCTACCGGAAGCACGAATACCGTTGCTCCCCCTACTTCCACTTCTACAGGGTAAGGCACGTACGCATCCGCGTTGCCGCCCATCGGCGAAACGGGTGCAACAAGCTGGCTGCGGCTCTGGCAATTTTTCTTGATAAGAGCGAGAACAGCCTCCACTTGGGTGTCTTCTACACCAATCATGAATGTCGTGTTCCCCGCCTTTAAGAACCCTCCTGTTGTCGCCAATTTCGTTGCGCGGTAGTTATGATCAACCAATGAATCTGCCAGCTTATTGCTGTCCTTATCCTGGACAACGGCTACAACCATCTTCATATACGGACCCTCCTATTTCATAAAGTGTGTGTTCAGCAAAATCTCTAAGTCTTTCTTAATTTCTTCAAATACGTCGTCCGTTCCTCGTTCACCGTCTATCAACCGTATCCGGTCGTTCTGTTCCTCTGCAAGCCGGTGGAAGCCTTCTCTCACTCTGTTATGATACGAAAATTCCTTTTGCTCAATCCTGTCCAGCTGCGTTCCGCTGTAGCGGGCACGCATCCGGCTGCGTCCTGTCTCCGGGCTCACATCGATCAAATAGCTTCTGTCTGGCTTAACACCGCCCGTTGCATAGCGGTTGATTGCTTCCACCGTTTCAGCTCCTACCTGAAGGCCGTAGCCCTGATACGCGATAGAGGCATCCACGAACCGGTCGCACAGAACAACTTTTCCTTCAGTAAGCGCAGGGATTATTTTTTCATGGACGTGCTGCGCACGCGACGCGGCATACAGCAGAATTTCTGTCATATCGGCCATTTCTGCATGCGCTGGATCTAGAATCAGCTCCCTGACCTTGTCGCTGATCGCCGTGCCACCCGGCTCTCTTGTCTGTATAAACGAAACGTTCTGTTCGTTCAAATAATCGGCAATCCTGCCAATCTGGGTCGACTTTCCCGATCCGTCTGGGCCTTCTAATGTGATAAATAAACCGTTCATTGCTGTTCTCCTTCTTCTGTAAAAACACCGATCTCACTGCCGGCACTTCCTTGAAATCGGGCGCTATTCTGCTGCAGCTTGTAAAAGGAATCGATCATTTCTTTTGTAATCCGCTCGCCTTTAGCCATTAACGGAATGCCCGGCGGATACGGTATCACCATTTCTGCGGCAATCCTTCCTTCCGCTTGTTTCAGCTCCAGCTTCCTCGTCTCCTTGCTCCACATATCATCATAAGAGCAGAAAAGGGAGCTGACTTCAGGAAATGGTGCGTATTTATTTCTTTTTTGCCTATATTCTCTGCTGTTCAGTTCCGCTGCAGCCTTGTCTATCGCAGCCTTCCAGCGCATTGTTTCATGTGAAACACCAAGCGGCAGGACAAAGAGGACGTTCAGCGAGTCAGCAAGCTCCGGGTATAGCCCGTGGTTTTCAAAAGCAGCCTGCATTTCATACCCTGAATATTCCCTTTTCGCCTGTATCGTAATCTTTAGATGATCGGCCTCATATCCTATTGGGGGCTCGATCACTAGAAAGCCTCGCTGTGTCAGGTGCTGTTTTAAGTCGTTCGACTGCTTGATAATTTCTTCTATATCGCTTTTGTCCAGCTGTGCCAGATAGGACCGGCTTAAATCGAGCGATGCCATAATCGGATAAGACGGTGAGCTCGACTGAATGCTCTGTAGCGCATGCTCTATCTTTCGTTGCTGCAACAATGATCCTTTTCCCACATGAAGATAAGCGCCCATCGTCATCGCCGGCAGTGTTTTATGCGCCGACTGCACGACAGCATCCGCACCCATAGCGAGAACAGACAAAGGAAATCCGTCCGCAGCATAATGCGCACCATGCGCCTCATCAGCAATCACGGGCAATTGATGGTGATGCATATACGCTACCACATCAGTCAGGTCGCGGGACATACCATAATAATTAGGAGAGGTGACGATTAATCCTTTCACATCAGGATACTGTTCCATCGCTCGCTCTACCGTACTCAGCGTAATCCCAAGCGCGAACCCGCCTTTTTCATGAATCTCCGGACCAAGGAAGACAGGCCTGATACCCGCAAGCTCGAGTCCGTTCAGCACCGATTTGTGGCAGTTGCGCTGCACCATCACGTGATCACCCCGCCGAAACGCCGCAAGAATCATCGCGAGGTTTCCTGCCGTGCTCCCGCCAACCAGGAAATAGCTTCGATCCGCACCATACAATCGTGCTGTAAGATCCTGCGCTTCTTTTATACAGCTCTCCGCATCATGAAGATCGTCCAGACCGGTCAGCTCGGTCACATCCAGCTCACTTATTCTTTTAAAATAATCCCAACCCGCCTCGTTCAATAGGCTTCCATTCTTATGCCCAGGAACATGCATCGAAATCGGATTTTTCTGGCTGTGAGCGATTAACGCTTGAAATAATGGTGTTTGCTCAAACATAGGACATCCTTATTTTCTATGAATTCTTGTACCTCTATTCTACCATTTCTCACCCAACAATGCTTGAGTACTCCATAGAAAAAGCCGCCGTTTATGGCGGCGGCCTGACTCATTATTGTTTGATGATTCTTCCTTCAATTTGTCCTGTTACTTGTCCTTTTTTCTCAAAATAGTGCACGAGCGCATCGAGATCCACGCCGGCAATCTGCTGGTTCTTTCCTTGCAGCAGCACTTTATAGCCGTCTCCGCCGCCTGCCATGAAGTTGTTGACCGTCAGCGTGTATGTCTGGTCAGCTGCAATCGGCGTTCCATCCGTTTTTGTCATGGAAATCGTCCGTTCGCCATACGCGTTAGATGGCTTGAATACCGCCTTTAATCCGCTGATCTGCAGCATTTTTTCACGAGCTGGATCCACCCATTGCGATTCGAACAGCTCCTTAATCTGTGCACCCGTCAAGGACATCGTCACCAAGTCGTTTCCGAATGGCTGAACCGTGTACAAGTCTCCCCACGTCACGTCACCGGCTTCAATGTCTGCTCGAATTCCGCCTGGATTCATAAAAGCAAAGTCCGTTCCTGTTTCTTCACGCATCGAGTCTGCAATCACGTTACCAAGCACCGTTTCACCGTTATAAGAACCTGCTGCTGATAATGGGGCTGGTGCACTGCCTACTACTTTATTAATGATAGGCGCTACTTTTTCAGCGGCTCGATCCACGATTGCTTTTACTGCTGGATCTGGTGTGATTCCTTCTTGGAACGTTGTAACGATTTCTGCTTTCTTCGCTACGATATCCTTCGTGCGTGGATCAATTTTCAAATCAACATCAGAAAAAGCGGTTCCGTATGAATACGATTGAACGAGCAACTTTCCATCGACCACAGCGTTCAATTTGCGGTGGTTGTGGGCACCAAACATCACGTCCACTTCATCATCCACTGCATTGGCGATATCAACCAACTCACCTGTCACAGGCGACGTGTCATCACCTTCCGCCGGATTGTGAGCCAATACAACGATAGACTGCACGCCTTTTCTCTTCAGTTCTTTCGTCGCTTTATTAATCGATTCTGCTTCATCTAAAAATACAACATCTTTAACCGCGCTCGGTATAACTACTTGCGGCGTGTCCGAAAGAACAACACCAATAAATCCAATATTCATCCCATTCACTTTTTTAATCGTGTATGATGGCAGCAGGTTTTTCCCCGTATTTTTATCGACTACGTTTGCCGCAACATATGGGAAATTCGCTCCTTCAAATTCTCCTGTCGCCGGATGGCTTCCACCGTTAATGAGGCGCATCATCTCATCCACGCCCTCATCAAATTCATGATTTCCAAGCGTTCCTACATCGAAGCCCATTTCGTTCATGATCTCGACTGTTGGCTCGTCCTGTAAAAGAGCAGATGACGGGGTGCTCGCTCCTACCATATCCCCCGCATGCACAAGCAATGTATTTTTATTTTGTCGTTCTCTTTCATTTATATATGCAGCCAAAACATCTGCCCGCCCTGCAGGCTTGTTGGCAACCTTGCGTGTCACATCGATCTGCCCGTGGAAGTCGTTGACTCCAAGCAGCTGAACATCAATATAACGATTTTCTTCCTTCGCTGTTACACCCTCAGCATGAACGGCACTCCCAAAAGGTACCAAAGCCAACGATAATGCAGCAGCAGACAATAAAGATTTCATACGAATAATCCCCCTTATAAATGACTGACTTTTTCATTATAAAGTCAGAAAATAAAGAAGAAAGGGTTAATTCGTAAATTTAATGTAAATGTTACATAATGATTCCTGAATAACAAAAAACAGGCATATGCCTGTTTTCAAAGGGTGGCATTCGCCAGCTTCAATTTTCGCAGCTGGCTCAGATAATGGCGGTAATACTCATCATTCACTTCAGCCTCTATAATTTTCGCTTCACATTCATGACAGATAAACTGATGCAGGATATGAATCCCCATCGTTTTCGATTCTTCGCAAATCAGGCAAGTTTCCCCATGCTTATGGACCGAACTCATATCTTCCCACCTCCATGCTCCCATTGTTGCCAGAATTATCGTTGATTATACATTTGTTTCAAAAACTTTATCTAATTCAATGTATGACATTCGCCCATTCTCTGTGTCTGTACCGGAGAAATAAACCGTGCCCTTGTTTTCAAATGAGCTTGGAGGCAGCCAAGTAGCTAATTAATGGGGTTGGTTTTCTAACTTGTTTTCATACATGCACGAAGATCACATGTTTTTCGTGATCTTCATCCTTATTTATTTGTAGCTCTTTCTCCCTGTTTCCATACGAAAAAAAGAAGATCACCGCAGTGGTGATCTTCTGTATTTGCCCGGCCACGTCCTACTCTTACAGGATGAAACCCTAAAGCTGCCATCGGCGCTGAAGAGCTTAACTTCCGTGTTCGGAATGGAGCCTACAGCTTGAAGACACTTCTTTGCTGGCTTGTGACGAGGAATCCACTTCCACGGCTAGGCTTGTAGACGCAGGAACAGGACGGTGAATAACCTACACTCTTCTTTGTTCCCATACATGCACGAAGATCACATGTTTTTCGTGATCTTCATCCTTATTTNATGAAACCCTAAAGCTGCCATCGGCGCTGAAGAGCTTAACTTCCGTGTTCGGTATGGAGCCTACAGCTTGAAGACGCTTCTTTGCTGGCTTGTGACGAGGAATTCACTTCCTTGGCTAGGCTCGTAGACGCAGGAACAGGACGGTGAATAACCTACACTCTTCTTTGTTCCCAAACATGCACGAAGATCACATGTCTTTCGTGATCTTCTTCCTTATTTATTTGTAGCTCTTTCTCCCTGTTTCCATACGAAAAAAAGAAGATCACCGCAGTGGTGATCTTCTGTCTTTGCCCGGCCACGTCCTACTCTTACAGG
>NZ_JBHTCP010000008.1:0-17354 GCF_042665465.1 Fictibacillus iocasae
TGGAAGCGTGGCGACACGTGGAGCTGACAGATACTAATCGGTCGAGGGCTTATCCTTATAACGTTTGGAAACGTCGATATCTAGTTTTGAAAGAGCAATCTTTCACATAAAAAAGAGGTTTTTCAGAAGCAAGAAGATCGAGGAAGCAAAGTTCTGGAGGAACGGAGCGTATGTGTATACGTGAGTACCGGAAGAACGAAGCTGACGAAGAGATTCGCCGCTTATCAAAAACCGAAAATAGTCTGGTCATGATGGCGAAGAGGCCACACCCGTTCCCATACCGAACACGGAAGTTAAGCTCTTCAGCGCCGATGGTAGTTGGGGGGTTCCCCCTGTAAGAGTAGGACGTGGCCGGGCAAAGACAGAAGATCACCACTGCGGTGATCTTCTTTTTTTCGTATGGAAACAGGGAGAAAGAGCTACAAATAAATAAGGATGAAGATCACGAAAAACATGTGATCTTCGTGCATGTATGGGAACAAAGAAGAGTGTAGGTTATTCAACGTCCTGTTCCTGCGTCTACGAGCCTAGCCAAGGAAGTGAATTCCTCGTCACAAGCCAGCAAAGAAGCGTCTTCAAGCCGTAGGCTCCATACCGAACACGGAAGTTAAGCTCTTCAGCGCCGATGGCAGCTTTAGGGTTTTCCCCTGTAAGAGTAGGACGTGGCCGGGCAAAGACAGAAGATCACCAACTGCGGTGATCTTCTTTTTTTCGTATGGAAACAGGGAGAAAGAGCTACAAATAAATAAGGATGAAGATCACGAAAAACATGTGATCTTCGTGCATGTAGGGGAACAAAGAAGAGTGTAGGTTATTCAACGTCCTGTTCCTGCGTCTACAAGCCTAGCCGAGGACGTGGCCGGGCAAGACAGAAGATAACCAACTGCGGTTATCTTTTTTTTCGTATATAAAAAGGGTGAAAGAGCTGTGAAAAAGGAAGAAGATCACATAAAACGCGTGATTTTCTTAACGTCATAACTTACCACGCATAAGATTTATTATCGTGATCTTCTTCGATTACTTCATTGCAAAGTTGATCGTAATGAAAGGTGCCGACTCCTCGAAAATGAAAGGCACATTTTCTTCGTGCGATGTCTTGCTGCGCCACCTTCCGCCCAGCGGAAAGCGTGCACCTGTAACGGAGATCAACACTTCTTGAATTCTAAAAGAAAACATGTTTTAAAAAGAATCAAAAATTTACCTCGTATTCAAATAATCCGCCAGCAGCTTCGGAATTTTCTTAGCCGTGATGTCCAGAAAGTGCAAAATAATCGGCAGCTCTTTTGAGTTGTATGTATGAAAAAGATCGCTCCACCATTCTGTGTCGTAGCGGCAGATCATGCTCAGGTTATAGAGAATCAAATAATGAATCATGATTTCGTTCAACCGCGGCAAGCTGTATAAATCACGTTCAATCGGCATGTAGATGTCTCCGTTCAGTGAGCAGGAAAACGGATAAGAGCCAATCGGATTGCACTGATCGGGCAGAGAGATGATCATATGCTGTTCATTTTTTTCAACTAATGACAGCTGCCAGCCAGAGGCGCTGGCTAAAAACTCGAGCAGACGGCTGTCTGTCAGGTGAAGGAGGTCGGTGGCGACATACGGCACGGCGAGTTTCCGGTCATGTGCGGGAAGCTGAAGCATCGTTTCAGGCATGCCCATCGTTTTGAAGAAGAGCGAGATTTCAGGGATCAGACTGAGCAGGTTTTTCATCGTGATTTTATCGCCTTCGAGGTGTTTCACATGAAACATTTTTTCGCAAAAATGATTAAACAGGCCGGATTTTTGGATTCTGACCTCATCATATAAAAACTCGTAGTTACGCTTTTTGCGTTTTCGGGTCGTCACGCCATGAGCGAGAACGGTGCTGCTGTCGGGGTAGCTCGGGTCAACGGTAAGGAGGCAGGCTTTGATGAGCTGTGTCATGCCATAAAACAGGAGAACAGGGCGCAGTTCCGCAGGAGCATTAGAGCTGAGAGCATAATATTTCTTTCCATGCTCAATATAGTAGATGAAGGCATAGCAGTTCTCGAAGCTGAGCGAATCAGGCTGGTCATATTGATGTTTCTTGTATGAACGGGATAGATAGCTTTGTGTGCCGGAAGAGGATAGAAATGGAAGATAGGAATCCCAGCTGTGATCAATCATGATGATACCTGCTCTCTGAATTGATTTCTAAATATTTTGACATCATTTACACTCCTTGACAGTAGTGTAACCAGTTGTTAATCTACAAATAATATTTTTTAGGAAAAAAGGGGTGGATGTCTGCATGTGGGAGAATAAGTTCGCAAAAGAAGGGTTAACGTTTGATGATGTATTGCTCATTCCAGCTAAATCGTCGGTGCTTCCGAAAGATGTTTCTGTCAAAACGAAGCTGTCCGAAAATGTTCAGCTGAACATTCCGGTGATCAGTGCTGGTATGGATACAGTAACAGAAGCAGAGATGGCGATCGCGATGGCACGTCAAGGCGGTCTAGGAATCATTCATAAGAACATGTCGATTGAAGATCAGGCGGAGCAGGTGGACCGTGTGAAGCGCTCGGAGAGCGGCGTTATTACGGATCCATTTTATCTGCAACCCAACCACCAAGTGTTCGATGCTGAGCATCTGATGGGCAAGTACCGCATCAGCGGTGTGCCGATTGTGGACGAGGACAAGAAATTAGTCGGTATTATCACGAACCGTGATATGCGATTCATTCAGGATTATTCGATTCAGATTTCTGATGTTATGACAAAAGACAACCTCATCACCGCTTCTGTTGGAACGACGCTAAAAGAAGCAGAACTGATTTTGCAGAAGCATAAGATTGAGAAACTCCCTCTTGTAGATGATGAAGGCGTATTGCAAGGCCTGATCACCATTAAAGATATTGAAAAAGTCATCGAGTTCCCGAATTCGGCAAAAGACAAGCAAGGACGCCTTCTTGTTGGTGCTGCAGTCGGTGTAACGAAGGATGCTGCGACTCGCGTAGAGAAGCTCGTACAGTCAGGCGTGGACGCGATTGTCATCGATACAGCACACGGCCACTCAGAAGGTGTACTGCAGAAGGTAAAAGAGATTCGCGGCTTGTATCCTGACCTTACCATTATTGCTGGCAACGTGGCCACACCAGAAGCGACGCGTGACTTGATCAACGCCGGAGCAAGCGTCGTGAAGGTAGGAATCGGACCTGGATCCATCTGTACAACTCGTATTATTGCGGGAGTCGGTGTGCCGCAGGTTACGGCTGTATACGATTGTGCGACAGAAGCACGCAAGTACGGTATTCCTGTTATCGCGGATGGCGGCATCAAGTACTCTGGCGATATCGTGAAGGCGCTGGCGAGCGGCGGACATGCTGTTATGCTCGGAAGCCTTCTTGCCGGAGTATCGGAGAGCCCTGGCGACCGTGAAATCTATCAAGGACGCCAATTTAAGGTGTACCGCGGAATGGGATCGGTCGGTGCGATGGAACGCGGTTCGAGCGACCGTTATTTCCAGGAAAATAATAAAAAGCTTGTGCCAGAAGGAATCGAAGGGCGCGTGCCGTACAAAGGACCGCTTTCAGACACGCTTTATCAGCTAGTTGGCGGCATCCGTTCAGGTATGGGATATTGCGGAACGGAAACGATTGAAGATCTGCAAAACAACGCGCAGTTTGTCCGCATCACAGGCGCGGGACTTCGCGAAAGCCACCCGCACCAAGTGCAAATTACCAAAGAAGCGCCAAACTATTCGGTCTAAAGATTCATTTTTCAGACAGAGGATGATCCTCTGTCTATTTTTTTGCACTTTACTATGTTACAATAACCGAGTGTAAAATGGCCTTGGAGGTGCAGAAGTTGAACAGCAAGATGAGACAGCTATTAGTGCTGACACTTATTTTTTCATTCTTTACAGGAAGTCTGTTTGGTTTTCAATCAAAAGCAAGCGCCGCGCCGGCGTTAGATATTAAAGGGGAAGCCGCCATCTTAATTGACGGTGAAACCGGTAAGATTTTATTTGAAAAAGCAGCGGATAAAATGCTTCCGCCAGCTAGTATGACAAAAATGATGACAGAATATCTTGTGCTCGAAGCCATCAAGAAAAACAAGATTTCTTGGGATCAGAAAACAGGAATCTCTGAATACGCACATAAGATTTCACAAAACCGGGACCTTTCCAATGTTCCGCTTCGTGTAGACGATAAATATTCGGTAAAAGAGCTTTACCAGGCGATGGCGATCTATTCAGCCAACGGGGCAACCATCGCGCTTGCTGAGCTGATCGGCGGCTCAGAATCTGAATTTGTCTCAATGATGAACAAAAAAGGGAAACAGCTTGGTCTTAAGGATTTCCACTTTGTAAACAGCTCAGGACTGAACAATGAAGATCTTCAAGGCAACCACCCGGCTGGTGACGAGAATGAAGAGAACATGATGAGTGCCCGTTCCACGGCTATTCTTGCGTTCCACTTGATTAACGATTATCCAGAAGTGCTGGAGACAGCGAAGATTCCGAGAATGACTTTCCGTGAAGGAACCGACGATAAAATCAACATGGAAAACTGGAACTGGATGCTGCCTTCACTTGTATACGGATTTGAAGGAGTAGATGGCCTCAAGACAGGTTCAACAGATTCGGCTGGTTTCGCGTTCACGGGTACCGTGAAAAAAGGGGATACACGTCTTTTGTCCGTTGTGATGAAAACGAACAGCCACAAAGCCCGCTTTGACGAAACGGCTAAGCTGTTCAACTACGGTTTTGCAAATTTCACGAAAGAAAAAGTGCTTTCGAAAGGCTACAAGATCAAAGGAAGCAATACGATTCCTGTTGTAAAAGGCAAGGAAAGCGAAGTATCTGTCGCAGCGAAGGAAGATGTTTCTCTTGTCATCAAACGAGGTGAAAAGAAGAACTACAAGCCGAAGTTCGTGATCGATAAGAAAAAGCTGAACGAAGACGGCAAACTGACGGCTCCTGTGAAAAAAGGCGAAGTCGTCGGCCACATCCAAGTGGAGTATAAAGGTGAAGGCGAAGATTACGGCTACTTGATCAACGATGGAACAGGCAAAGGACAAGTTGATGTCGTCACGACACAATCCGTCGAAAAAGCAAACTGGTTCATCCTAGCCATGAGAGGCGTCGGAAGCTTCTTCGCAGACATCTGGTCAGGAACCGTTGATATGGTGAAGGGTCTGTTTTAATCTTAATATAATTTCTGTTGCAGGTGAGTTCTCATGCCGCTAGGCGCTATGATGAGAGCTCACCTTTTTTTTATTTTTGGCTCTTTTAGTAGAGATTGTTCTTTTAAAAAGTCTGATTGTGCAAACTTAGTGCTGTTGGATTCCCTTTGTGTAGTTCTACCATTTTGTTTTCAACACTTCCTAAGGACTGCTTGGAAGTCTTTATTATTGAACTGCTTTGAATACTTCATTGATAAAGTTGATCGTAGTGAAAGGTGCCGACTCCTTCGGGACGAGTGGTCAGGTGAGACCATTTAAAGGCGCGCAGCGACAAATGGGCTCACCGTGTCCAGCAGAAAACGGCTAGCCCCTCGAGGTCAAATGAGAAAGTGCCCAATAAGTCAAAGAGCGACTTACCGGTCCCTTTCTCATTTGCTTATCGGGGCTGGACGAGCCGTTTCTGCTTTTCTGCTCACCCCGCGGAAAGCGTGCGCCTGTAAAGGAGATCAACTACTTCTTAGTAAAAGTTAATTCAACGACTCTTCAACATTATGATGCTGAAGAGTTTTTATTTTCTAAATCCTTTAAATACGATAAAATAGAGGGTGCTAGTGGTTTTATATTAAAACTGCCACAATAACGACTCGCTTTAGAGACGAGATTAAATAGGGGGTATTTTGGATGTTGAAGACTGGTACTGAACGTGTAAAACGCGGCATGGCTGAAATGCAAAAAGGCGGCGTCATCATGGACGTGATTAACGCCGAGCAAGCAAAAATCGCAGAAGCAGCTGGCGCTGTTGCTGTTATGGCACTTGAGCGCGTGCCGGCAGATATCCGTGCTGCAGGCGGCGTATCGCGTATGGCTGATCCAACAATCGTTGAAGACGTGATGAACGCGGTTTCGATTCCGGTAATGGCGAAAGCACGCATCGGGCATATTGTTGAAGCGCGTATCTTAGAAGCAATGGGCGTTGATTACATCGATGAAAGTGAAGTATTAACTCCTGCAGACGAAGTATTCCATTTAAATAAGCGTGACTATACGGTGCCGTTCGTGTGCGGCGCACGTGACCTTGGCGAAGCGGCTCGCCGCATCGGTGAAGGCGCGTCCATGATCCGTACAAAAGGCGAGCCTGGAACAGGGAATATCGTAGAAGCGGTTCGTCACATGCGCATGATTCAGGCACAGATCCGCCAGGTGATCGCAATGAGCGAGGACGAGCTCATGACAGAAGCGAAGAACCTTGGTGCGCCTTACGAGATCCTGCTTGCGATCAAAAAAGAAGGCAAGTTCCCTGTAGTTAACTTTGCAGCGGGCGGAGTGGCTTCACCAGCAGATGCCGCACTCATGATGCACCTTGGTGCTGACGGCGTCTTCGTTGGCTCAGGTATCTTTAAATCGGAAAATCCGGAGAAATTTGCGCGTGCGATCGTGGAAGCTACGACGCATTACCAGGATTTCAAGCTGATCGCAGAGCTTTCTAAAGGCCTTGGCACTCCGATGAAAGGGATTGAGATCTCGTCTATCCTTCCAAACGAGCGCATGCAGGAACGCGGCTGGTAAGATGGTGAAAATCGGAGTATTAGGACTGCAGGGCGCGGTGCGTGAGCATGCTGCCGCACTTGAAGCTTCTGGTGCAGAAGCCGTTATCGTCAAAAAGGTTGAACAGCTCGAAGGCTTAGACGGCCTTGTCATGCCTGGGGGCGAAAGCACTGCCATGAGACGCCTGATCGACAAATACGCTTTTTTACAGCCGTTAAAAGACTTTGCAGCTGAGAAGCCAGTCTTCGGAACGTGTGCGGGTTTGATTTTAATGGCAAAAAATATTGCGGGACAAGATTCGGCTCATTTGGAACTGATCGACATGACGGTTGAGCGCAATGCGTTTGGCCGCCAGGTGGACAGCTTTGAGGCAGACTTGATGATCCACCATGTCGGCGAGGATTTCACCGGTGTCTTTATCCGTGCTCCATACATCATGGAGGTTGGACCTGAGGTTGAGATTCTTTCCAAGCATAACGACCGCATTGTAGCGGCTCAGCAAGGGCATTTCTTATGTGCGGCTTTTCACCCGGAACTGACGGACGATTACCGCATGCACGCGTATTTCGTCAAGATGGCGAAAGAAAAAAAGAAAGAAACGGTTGCATAATTGCGGCATATGCTGTAAATTACTATACAAACTTATATTTAAAATCAGTGACAGGAACTAGTAGCAGAACCCCTTTGTTAAAGAGAGCCGGTGGAAGGTGCGAACCGGCCAAAGGATTTGTGAATCCATCCTGGAGTGAAAAGCCGAACGATACAGTAAGCTTTTCCGGTTATAGAGACCGTTATCTCATGAACAAAGCGGCAGCTGTGCATTTCATTGCACGACTGCAATTAGGGTGGCAACGCGGGTTAACTCTCGTCCCTTACTCAAAGGTTATTTGGGTAAGAGACGGGAGTTTTTTATTTGTCATATGTCACTGATTATTTTAAGGAGGAAAAGTACATGCTGGATTTAAAATTTGTACGTGCTAATTTTGAGGATGTAAAAAGAAGCTTGAGCAAGCGCGGTGAGGACTTAAGCGGGCTGGACCGTTTCGAGGAGCTGGATCACCGCCGCCGTGAACTGATTGGAGAAACAGAAACACTCAAGTCTAAGCGCAACGAAGTGTCTAAGCAGGTTGCCGAGTTCAAGCGCGAGAAAAAGGATGCTGACGCACTGATTCTTGAAATGCGAGAAGTGGGCGATAAAATCAAAGTGATCGATGAAGAGCTTCGCCAAGTTGAGGAAGACCTGAACGGGATCATGCTTACCCTGCCTAACATCCCGCATGAAAGCGTGCCAGTCGGGGAAACAGAGGATGACAACGTGCCCGTCCGCCACTGGGGAGACGTTCCGGAATTTGGTTTCGAGCCGAAAGCACATTGGGATATCGCGACAGACCTCGATATCGTCGATTTTGAGCGCGGAGCCAAGGTAACGGGCAGCCGTTTTGCTTTCTTAAAAGGAGCAGGAGCAAGACTTGAGCGCGCATTGATTAACTTTATGATGGATTATCACGAGGATCAGCATGGCTATACAGAAATTTTACCGCCTTACTTGGTAAACCGCACGAGCATGACAGGAACCGGTCAGCTTCCGAAATTTGAGGAAGATGCGTTCAAGATTCGCGAAGACGATTATTTCCTCGTGCCGACTTCTGAAGTGCCGGTCACGAACTATCACCGCGAAGAAATTTTGGAAGCGGAGCAGCTGCCGATCGGATATGTGGCATACAGCGCGTGCTTCCGTTCTGAAGCGGGTTCTGCCGGACGTGACACACGCGGACTCATTCGTCAGCACCAGTTCAATAAAGTAGAGCTTGTTCGTTTCGTAAAGCCTGAGGATTCTTATAACGAGCTAGAGAAGCTGACAGGTCACGCTGAGAAGATTCTTCAGCTTCTGAAGCTTCCATACCGCGTGCTGAGCATGTGTACGGCGGATCTTGGGTTTACAGCTGCGAAAAAGTACGACATCGAAGTGTGGCTGCCTAGCTATAACACGTACCGTGAAATCTCTTCTTGCTCAAACTTCGAGGCGTTTCAGGCACGACGCGCACAAATCCGTTTCCGTCCGGAGCCAAAGGCAAAGCCAGAGCTTGTACACACACTAAACGGATCAGGCTTAGCGATCGGAAGAACCGTTGCTGCGATATTAGAAAACTACCAGCAGGAAGACGGAACCGTTGTGATTCCGGAAGTATTGCGCCCGTATATGGGGAACAAAGAACGACTTCAATAAACAGCTGATGGATGAAAAGCGGAGAGATGTCTCCGCTTTTCAATTTTTTCGGATGTGTATTTTTAGGTTGGCGCGCATTCTGTTAAAATTCTATTGGCGTGCAGCCATACAAATAATCTATAAAACGGCGCGTATATTGCAAATGACAGTAGACTTACTTAATCTAATTTTAAACTTTTCTAAAAAAACTTCTTCAAAACGGTTGACGTATGGCTTCATACCATGATATTATATTTCTTGTCAGTCACACACGGAGGTATACCCAAGTCCGGCTGAAGGGATCGGTCTTGAAAACCGACAGGGGCTTAACGGCTCGCGGGGGTTCGAATCCCTCTACCTCCTCCATTACATAATTTCAACCGCCTCTAACCGGGCGGTTTTTTGATGCCTAAAAATAGGGGGTCCGGTACTCATGCGCGCTACAAGTGCTATAACAGGGCATAAGGAGTATCAGTACCGGACCCCGGCTAGTAAGGAGTAGAACGATGGACTTTTTATGGATAGTTTATCTGGGATTTCTGGCGACCTCTGTAATTGCCTTTTTAATTCAAGGAAAGTACAATACGATTCGAACAAAAGCGGATTTTCTCGTTTCAGTCATTACATGGGTCGGATTATTCGGTTATGTGACGGAAACGCCGTTCTTAACGCCTCTCGTCTGGAAAGCTGTTTTCGTCTTCGCGATATTATGGGACATCACATTTACGTTCATATTTGGCGATTACGAGTATGGATATGCCGAGAAAGGGAAATCCAAACCATACGGCCGTAAAGAAATGCTTCCGCTATGGTCCAAGCTGTTTGGAATAAGCTTGATCTTGCCGCTGTACTATGGTCTTTATCAATATGCTTTTTAAAAAGAAGACAGCCGCTCATGATTCAATCAAGAGCGGCTGTCTTTTCCATTTATAATCTCACTTCACGTTTAAGCTGGATCTTCTGACCGATTTTCTCAAGGATGCGTTCGATCGATTCAGGATCGTTGATTAAGTCGTAATCGTTAATGTTAATGCGAAGGACCGGGCACATCTGGAAATTGGAAATCCAGTGCTCATATCGTTCGTACATTTCCTCCCAATACTCACGCGGTGTTTCTTGTTCCATCTGGCGTCCGCGCTTCTTAATGCGCTCGAGGATATCGTCTAGTGAACCTTCTAAGTGGATCAATACATCCGGATGCGGGAAGTATGGTGTCATGACCATCGCATCAAACAACCGCGTGTATGTATCATAGTCCACTTCGGACATGGTCCCTTTGTCATAATGCATACGTGCAAATATGCCGGTATCTTCATAGATCGATCGGTCCTGAACGAAGCCGCCGCCATACTCGAACATCTTCTTCTGCTCTTTAAAGCGTTCAGCCAAAAAGAAGATTTGAAGGTGAAAGCTCCAGCGAGAAAAATCTTTGTAGAATTTATCAAGGTATGGATTGTTGTCGACCTTCTCCATTGATGTGCGGAAGCGGAGGGCTTTAGCGAGAGCGTTCGTTAACGTCGACTTTCCGGCTCCGACCATGCCGGCGATCGTAATCACGGAGTCGGCAGGAATGTTATGCTTTTCGTAATTCATCATCTTGCCAGTTCTCCTTTTTTCAATACTGCTTCTATTTGAGCGAAGATTTTCTCTTTATCACATTCGTTCGCGACGAAATCCAGCTCGTCACCGTTAAACGTCAGCACAGGGATTTCTGGGTGTTCCTTCTGAAATGCTGTCATGAACACATCGTAATCAAGAGAGAGCTGCTTTAAGTATTCCGGATCCATATTTTGCTCCACTAAACGGCCGCGCTGTTTCACACGTTTGAGCAACGTTTCGATGCTCGCATTCAAGTAAATGATCATGTTCGGTACAGGCATGTCTTTCGTCAGGATGTCGAAGATCTGCATGTATTTGTCATAATGCTCATCTTTTAACGACATGCTGGCAAAAATCCGGTTTTTAAATATATGATAATCCGCCACAACGGGAATCTGCTTGTTCAAGTAATTGTTTTGGATGTCTTCGAGCTGCTTGTAGCGGTTGCAGAGAAAGAACATCTCTGTCTGGAAGCTCCATTCCTCGATGTTGTCGTAGAACTTGCCGAGAAAAGGATTTTCTTCCACGATCTCTTTTAAAAGTTCATACTGATAATATTCCGAGACCGCCTTGGCTAATGAGGTTTTGCCGACCCCGATAGGACCTTCAACCGCAATAAAGGGGGTTGAGTTCATCATGCGTTTCCTCCCTTTCCTATTCCAAAAGAAAAATTACAGACAAAGAATATTGTAGCACATGTACAGGGAGGGAAACAGAGATACCGAGAAAATTAAAGGGAAGTAATTGGAAAACATCTTTAGAAGATGGTGCTTTTTTTTCGATTCTTTGTTTCCTCTATTATATGCAGTAAATCCATGTCGCCACTCGCACTCGTATCCGCCTTTAGCGTATTGGCCATAAGAAGAAGCGCACGTTCATTATCTTCCTTTATGTTAGACGCAAGACAGTCTGAAGGAACATGCAGGGTGAAGCCGCGCATGTACGCATCATTCGCTGTGAACAGCACGCAGATGTTTCCAGCCACGCCTGTCAGGATCAGCGTATGAACATTCAGGTCGTTAAGCAAGGAGGAAAGTGGAGTAGAAAAGAAACCCGAGTGCTTCGGCTTGATGATGAAATAATCATCAGTTTCCGGAACAATGGGCCCCACAACGTCCTTCCCTTTTCCTCCGCAGCAATAATCCACAAGCTTCTGCCTATCCGACTGCCACCTGCCGAAATTGTCGTTCACATAGATCACAGGCATGTCAACCGCCTTCGCCTGCTCCTTCAGCCGGGCAATACTCCCAGCCACAGCCTCCATATGTGCCAAAAGCAAATCGCTCTCCTCAAAATCATAATCATTGATCATGTCAATAATAAGCAAAGCAACAGGCACCCCATCCCGAACCGTCATTTCCATAAAAGTTCCCCCCTTTGTTAATGCTGTTTGAATTCTTAGAAGAAGTTGCTCTCCGTTACAGGTGCACGCTTTCCGCGGGGCGGGCAGAAAAGCAGGAACGGCTCGTTCAGCCCCGACAAGCAAAAGAGCAAGAGGCCGGTAAGTCGTTCTTTGACTTATTGGACTCTTGAACTTTTGACCTCGAGGGGCTAGCCGTTTCTGCTGGACATGGTGAGCCGCTTCGCTAGCCAAGCGCCATTGAAGGGTCTCACCTGTCTCACTCATCCCGCTGGAGTCGGCACCTTTCACTGCGATCAACTTTTTCAATGAAGCATTCAAAGTTGATCAAGACAAAAGAGCTAATAAAAGCAATCCTTAAAGTGGTTTTTAATCCTGATTTTTTACACATAGAATATCGAGCGAAACTATGTTTGCAAAGCAGAAGAATAGGCTTAAAAAAGACTTCAATGAAAGTTGATTGGAGAGTAAGGCGCGGACTCCTCGAAAAAGAACTTCACTTTTTCTTCGTGCGATGTTTTGCTGCCGTAGCCTTCCTTGTCCTGCGGGACAAGCGGGCAGGTGAGACCCTTAAAGGTGCAAAGCGCCTAAGGGGCTCACCGGCTGCCCCGCGGAAAGCGTGCGCCTGAAACGGAAATCAACCGCTTCTTCGATTTCTTTTTAAATATTGATACACTTTTTCCTCTCTTTATTATTAGCCAAACCTTTTGTATAATCACATCAATTCATTAATTCAAACGAGGAGTCAGAATGGACGTGCAATCAGAGCAGGATATTTTTTATATGAAATTGGCGATTGAACAGGCGCTTGAGGCGAAAAAGATCGGTGAAGTACCGATCGGAGCGGTGATTGTAAAGGACGGCGAAGTCATTGCTGCTGCCCACAACTTAAGAGAAAGCGAAAATCGCGCGGTTGCTCACGCGGAACTGCTGGCGATCGATGAGGCGTGCCAAAAGGTTGATGCCTGGAGGCTGGAGGGCGCTACGCTGTATGTCACGCTAGAACCTTGCGCGATGTGTGCCGGAGCGAGCGTGCTTGCTCGTGTGGAGCGGGTCGTGTTTGGTGCTCCCGATCCAAAAGGCGGCTGTGCCGGTACATTGATGAACTTGCTGCAGGATGAGCGCTTCAACCATCAGTGCGAGGTGACGGATGGCGTGATGAGCGAAGAGTGCGGCATGCTGCTGACTGAATTTTTCAGAGAACTGAGGCAGAGGAAAAAGAAGAAAAAGGAAAGCGCGCCAGAGTGAGTATGGTTGATTTTTACGCCGTGCCATAGTATACTAAATCTTGCACATCACAGCATGTGCCTAAACTTGTTATACACTTTGTCGTGCTAGGCGGGGAGGTAGCGGTGCCCTGTACTCGCAATCCGCTGTAGCGAGGCTGAATTCCTCTTTTCGGTTAGTCCAGCGTATAGTCTGGCGAAAGTAAGTGGTGTTGACGTCTGGGTCCTGCGCAATGGAGACCCATGAACCCTGTCAGGTCCGGAAGGAAGCAGCAGTAAGTGGCCACCTCTGTGTGCCGCGGGACAGCCTGGGCTGAGCTAACTGCTTTCGTACGTGTAGGTTGGCTATTCCAACGAGAGGTGCACGGCATTATATATAAAATAAACATCAACTCATCTCGTTTGCGGGATGGGTTTTTTGTTACACTATAGGAAAGTAAAGATGATGACTCGACGTGGCAAAAAGCTAACGTCTATTGAATAAGTTTTCTTTATAATAAAAAGTAGCATGCTAAAGAAAAAAGGAGGAGCCCAAGTGAGTTATCAGGCGCTCTACCGTGTCTGGCGTCCTCAAGCCTTTGAAGACGTCGTCGGGCAGGAACATATCACGAAAACGATACAAAACGCACTTATGCAGGATAAGCTGTCTCATGCCTATCTTTTCTCCGGACCTCGAGGAACGGGAAAAACGAGTGCCGCGAAAATTATTGCAAAAGCAGCGAACTGCGAAAAGGCGCCAACTCCCGAGCCGTGCAACGAATGTGATTCGTGCATTGGGATCACGAACGGAAGCATCCAGGACGTGCTGGAGATCGATGCGGCATCCAACACCGGTGTAGATGATATCCGGGACATCCGCGATAAAGTGAAGTTCGCTCCATCATCCGTCAAATACAAGGTGTACATCATCGATGAAGTGCACATGCTCTCAACAGGAGCCTTTAACGCCCTTTTAAAAACATTAGAAGAGCCGCCAAGCCATGTCATTTTTATATTGGCCACAACAGAGCCTCATAAAATTCCTGCCACCATTGTGTCCCGGTGTCAGCGTTTTGATTTTAAACGCATCTCATCACAGACGATTATCGGCAGGATGAAACGGATCATGGACAACACAGGAACAGTGGTAGAAGACGAAGCGTTTATGCTGCTTGCCCGTGCGGCAGAAGGCGGGATGCGTGATGCACTCAGCCTGCTTGATCAGGCGATCTCGTTCAGCGATGAAACGGTCACGGTCAACGACGTTCTCGCAGTAACGGGAACGGCCTCGCAGCAGCATCTTGCCCGGATCGCACACTCATTTTATGAAAAAGATGTCTCGACCGCATTGCAAACATCAGGCGAACTGTTGCATGAAGGAAAGGATCCGGTCCGGTTGATCGGCGACTTGATCTATTATTTCCGCGACCTGCTGCTTTACAAAACAGCGCCGATGCTTGAAGAGTTGCTCGAACGCGTGAAGACCGACGACAGCTTTGCAGAATTCTCGGCAAAAGCGGATGCGGACTGGATCTATTCGGTCATCAGCGAGCTGAATCAGGCTCAGCAGGATATGAAATGGACGAATCATCCAAAAATCTTTTTAGAAACGACGATGATCCGCATCTGCCATGTGGAGAAAGCAGCGGCTTCGCCTAACAGTCAAGAAACGATAACAGGTGATGCTGGCCAGCTTTTGCAGCGCATCGAACAGCTGGAAAAAGAGCTGCAGCAGCTGAAGAAAAACGGCATCGCGCCAAGTGAAACACAGACTGCAGGTCAGCCGCAAACGGCAGAAAGGCGTTCTTTTAAAGGAAAAGCCTCTGGCATTTCAAACTCGCAGATCAAGGAGATGCTCAAGAAAGCATCGAAACAAAATCTCATGCAGCTGAAGAGCGGCTGGGGTGATATCTTAGAAAAAGTAAAAGTTGAAAAAGTGAGCGCTTATGCCCTTTTGTCAGGTGCAGAGCCGGCCGCTTGTTCCGATCAGCAGTTCCTATTATCCTTTAAACACGAAATCCACAGTCAAATGGCATCAGCCGACAATATTCGAAGCTGTGTTGAAAGCGCTGTTTATAGTACAATAGGGAAGTCCCTGTCTATGATGACGATTTTGCATCCAGACTGGGAAAAGATCAAACAAGAATTCATTCAAGAACAGCAGGGACAGTCTCCGGAAAGCGAGAAAAAGAAGCAGGAAGAAAGCGACCCGCTGATTACAGAAGCACTCAAGCTTGTCGGAGACGATCTTATAGAATTTGAAGAAGAATAAGGAGGACGATACGTATGATGCGTGGCGGAGGAAACATGAATAACATGATGAAACAAATGCAGAAGATGCAAAAGGATATGGCTAAGGCTCAAGAGGAGCTGAAAGAAAAGAGAGTAGAAGGCACAGCTGGCGGCGGCATGGTTACGGTCATCACGAACGGCCACAAAGAAATTCTTGAAGTGAACATTAAAGAAGAAGTGGTCGATCCCGACGATGTAGAAATGCTGCAGGATCTTGTGCTTGCTGCAACGAACGACGCACTGAAAAAAGTCGATGAGCTCGTGAACCAGGATATGGGCAAATTCACAAAAGGATTGAACATCCCGGGCTTATTCTAGGAGGCAGCCTGTCATGCATTACCCTGAACCCATTACAAAGCTGATTGAAAGCTTTATGAAACTGCCGGGCATTGGACCGAAAACAGCGGTCCGTCTGGCATTTTTCGTATTAGAGATGAAAGAAGGAGACGTTCTCGATTTCGGACGTGCCCTTGTGAATGCAAAAAGACAGCTGATCTATTGCTCCACATGCTTTCATATAACAGACAAAGATCCGTGCATGATCTGTGACGACTCCAGCCGTGACCGCACGACCCTTTGCGTTGTTCATGATTCAAAGGACGTGATCGCGATGGAAAAGATGAAGGATTATCGCGGGCAGTACCACGTCCTTCACGGCGCGATCTCTCCTATGGAAGGAATCGGACCCGAGGATATCAAGATTGCGGAATTGCTGACGCGGCTTCAGGATGATACGATTCAGGAAATTATACTGGCGACGGACCCGAACATTGAGGGAGAAGCGACTGCTATGTATATTGCCCGTCTGCTTAAGCCGACTGGCATTAAAATCACCCGTATCGCTCACGGACTTCCTGTTGGAGGCGATCTGGAGTATGCGGACGAAGTAACCCTTTCCAAGGCGATGGAAGGCAGACGAGAAATTTAGCATAAAGGGGACACCGCCATGTTTTTTTCCCGCAAAGGGCGACTAAAGAAGTCTGGCGATGAAAGCCTTCTTCAGTCTTTGGAGCTTTTACGAGCGGAATGGATGAAGCAAAAAGAGATCGTGGATCGCAGCCTCGAGCCGTCCGGCCATGTGCTAATGCAGCTCCATCTCGCAGAAGCGAAATACTTTTATCTATTAAAAGAAGCGAAAAAACGCAAAGTCTCAACCAGCCCGATGAAATAAGGGCTGGTCTTTTTTTGGGACAGCCTCCATACAGTATACATATAGAAACGAAACTGTAAGGAGGCTTTAATAATGGAACCTCTTGTCGTAGTAAGCATACTAGTGGGTCTGATTGTCCTGCTGCTCATGATAGGTGCACCGGTTCAGCCGCTGCGCTGGCTCGGCATGGCGGTGACGAGGCTGTGCATCGGGGCGCTGTTGCTGTTTTTCTTGAATGCCTTTGGAGCGTCTGCTGATCTGCATATTCCGATTAACGGAACGACAGCGGCTGTCACGGCTATACTCGGCCTGCCGGGACTTGCGTCGCTCGCCGCTATCCATTACTTTGTTTTATAAAGACTAGTCGAATAAGAGAACGGCAGCACCAGCTTGCATCTTGCTAGCTGGTGCTGCCGTCTTTTATTTTGTTTAATGTTTTAACAGGGAAGAAATTTGGCGCATTCAAAAAGTTAACAAACCAAGTATAAGGTCATCTAGGGGTGACAAAAGGCTTGGCGTCAGCCCTAGTTTTCTTTACATCGGACTTTTATCATTTCATTATCATAACGGCTGATTTGTGAGTGTGGGACTTGGGGAGAAACCAAGGTGTAATCAGGCTTTCGGCAAGTTTTTCATTTTCTTTAAAAATATTTCAAAATAAGGTTTGACACTAACTATCAGTCTGTGATAATCTAATTAAGTCGCCAAGACAAGCGGCAAACAAAACGAAACAACGAGTCAAAAAAGTTCTTTGAAAACTGAACAAAAGCATAGGTAAGGAATTAAATTAATTCCGTCAGTTTTAAACAAGCAAGAGACAGATTAAACACTTTATTGGAGAGTTTG